>CALBHI010000453.1 GCA_937894535.1 uncultured Verrucomicrobiota bacterium | reverse complement strand
TTGATCATGCTGTAGATGCGGATCGGCAGGGTGGTCGAGCCGGGGCCGGCCACGAAGAAGGAGATGACGAAGTCATCGATCGACAGGGTGAAGGCAAGCAGGCCGCCGGCGAGGATGCCTGGGGCGAGCATCGGCAACAGCACGCGCCAGGTGGTGTCCCACCAGCCGGCTCCGAGATCCTGCGAGGCCTCGATCACCGCGAAATCAAAATCCTGCAACCGGGCCAGCACCACCATCGCGACGTAACTGATGCAGAAGGTGACATGGGCGAGGTAGATGGTGAGCAGCCCGAGGTCAAACCCCGCCGCAGCGAAAAACAGCAGCAGGCTCATGCCCATCAGGATATCCGGCACCACCAGCGGCGTGTACACGAGGGTATAGTGGAAGCGCTGCAGGCGCGAGGTGTAGCGGTGCAGGGCAAACGCGGCCAGCGTGCCGAGCAGCATGGAGGAGAGGGTCGAGGTAATGGCGATCAGCAGGGTGTTGCGCAGGGCGAGCCAGATGGGCCGGTCGTTGAACAACTTCACGTACCAGTCGAGGGTGAAGCCCTCCCACCCCCCGCCGAACCGCGCCGCATTGAAGGAATTGATCACGAGGATCAGGATCGGCAGGTAGAAGAAAAGCAGGACCAGCAGCGTGGTAAACAGCGGGAGGCGGCTGCGGTTCATGGTCCCTCCTTCCGCACCGGGGCACTGCGGCGGCCCTGCAGGAGCAAGGTGAGCATCATCGGGCCGAGCACGACCAGGGTGAGCAGCGCGGACAGGCCGCTGGCGTGGGGCAGGTTGCGGTCCGACAAGGCGCGCTGGGCGATCTTGTTGCCGATCATTTCGCTGGAAACCCCGCCCATGATGTCGGGAATCACATACGAACCGAGCGCCGGGATAAACACCACCAGGACCGCGGTGAGCAGGCCACGCCGGATGCCGGGGATGAAGATGCTGGTGAAGGCCTTGAGGGCACCGGCCCCGAGGTCGCGGGCCGCCTCCATCAGCCGGAAGTCGAACTTTTCGGCGGCGGCATAGATCGGCAACACCGCGAACGGCAGGTGGGTGTAAACCAGCACCAGCAGCACGGCGTATTCGTTGTAGAGCAGCTGGGTATCCGGCCCGACGAGGTTCAGGGCGAGCAGGAGTTTCTTGATTGGACCTTCCGGATGCAGCAATTCCTTCCAGGCGAAGACCCGCACGAGGAAGTTGGTCCAGAACGGTACGATGATCAGAAGCAGCAACCGTTGCCGCCACTTCTGACCGACCCGTGCCATGTAGTAACCGCAGGGGATGGACAGCAGGATGCACACCACCGTGGTGACCGAACTCATCCAAAAGGTGCGCCAGGCGATGTCCGGGTAGTTGGGGTTGGCCAAACTGCGCCAGGTGTTCAAGGTCCAACCAGCTCCGATGCCGCCGTCAAGGCTGACCGGACGAAACGCGATCGCGAAGATCATCAGCGTGGGGATCAGGAACAACAGGACCAGCCAGGCCAGCGTGGGCAGGCTGACCAGCCACTCCAACAGGTTCTTGCGTCTGGCCGGGGTGAGGTCCATGGATCAGCGCGCCACCGGAACGTCGGGAAGGGTCATCATCTGCTCGTCGTTTTCGCTGTAGTGCTCGAGCATGAAGCCGTCGTCGGCATGCCACCAGACATACACCGGGTCCTTCCACTTGACCGGCTTCTCGTCGAGCAGGTAGCGGCCGTGCTGCTGGTTGATGGAGAGGCGGTAGTCGCCGGAGCGGACCCAGTAGCGGGTATGCGAGCCGAGGTAGACGATGTCCTCGACGACACCGTGGAGCACGTTGTGTTTCGGGTTCGGATCGGGGCGGTCACGGGAAATGCGGAATTTCTCCGGGCGCACACTGAGGTGGATCGGGGCGTTGACCTGGATGTTCTTGTCGTTAAAGCAGACGACTTCGCCGAGGCCTTCGACGAAGGTGCGGTTGTAGTCGGCGTCGATCTCCTCGCGCACCACCCCCTCGAAGAAGTTGGTGTCGCCGATGAAGGCCGCC
>CALBHI010000452.1 GCA_937894535.1 uncultured Verrucomicrobiota bacterium | reverse complement strand
GCGGTGCTGCACAGTGATTTGTCGGACGGAGAGCGCCATGACGAGTGGCACCGGATCCACCGCGGCGAGGCGCGCATCGTGGTCGGGGCGCGGTCGGCCTTGTTTGCGCCGGTGCCGCGGCTCGGGCTGATCGTGGTCGACGAGGAACACGAGACGACCTACAAGCAGGACGAGGCGCCGCGGTATCATGCGCGCGACATGGCGGTGGTGCGGGGGCGCATTACCGGGTGCACGGTGGTGCTCGGATCGGCCACGCCGTCGCTCGAGTCGGTGTTGAACGTGCGCAAGGGCAAGTACCGTGAAGTGAAGATGCCGCACCGTATCGACCACCGCACGATGCCGCACATGCGGATCGTCGACCTGCGGCTGGACGCGGAAAAGCAGGGCAAACCGAATGCCTTGTCGGCGGAGCTGGTCGAGGCCATCCGGTTGCGGCTCGACCGTGCGGAGCAGACGATGCTGTTCCTCAACCGGCGCGGGTTTTCGTCGTCGATGATTTGCCAGAAATGCGGCGAGGCGCCCAAGTGCGAGCATTGCAGCGTCACGTTGACCTACCACAAGGTCGCGCACAAATTGCTGTGTCATTTCTGCGGGACGGAGTACAAGGTGCCGGAGCGGTGTCCGAACGTGTCGTGCGGGGATCCGGGGTTCAAGTATGCCGGGTTGGGCACGCAGCGGATCGAGGAAGTGGTGCGGCGCATTTTCCCGAAGGCGAGGGTGCACCGGATGGACAGCGACACGATGACCCGGCGCGATGCGTACCGGACGGTGCTGGGCGATTTCCGGTCAGGGAAGATCGACATCCTGATCGGCACGCAGATGATCGCCAAGGGGCTCGATTTCCCGAACGTCACGCTGGTCGGGGTCGTGCTGGCCGACATGAGTTTGCAGGTGCCGGATTTCCGCTCGGCCGAGCGCACCTTCCAGTTGCTCACCCAGGTGGCCGGGCGGGCCGGGCGGGGTGACATCAACGGCGAGGTCATTGTGCAGACCTTCTCGCCGCACCATTGGTCGATCCAGGCAGCGCGGCGCATGGACTTCGAGGCCTTCGCCGACCAGGAGCTGGCCTTCCGCGAGGAGCTCGACTATCCGCCCTACAGCCACATGGCCTGTCTCACGGTGCGTGGCGAGGATGCGGCGCTGGTCGAAAAGACCATCGGCGAGGTCGCGGCGCGGATGGAGCAGGTCAAGGGGGCGGGGGTGGTCATGACCGGACCGGCACCGTCCCCGTTGGCCCGGCTCAAGGGGGAGTACCGGTTCCAGTTGCTATTCCGCGCCCGTCAGTCGGCGGCCATCACCCGGCCGTTGCGGACGGTCATGCGCGAGGGGAAGTGGCCGAAGGACGTGCACCTCGCGATCGACATCGATGCGGTGGACATGATCTGAGGGATGGGGCATGTCTGGAAGGCCCGTGAGCGGGCCAGCGCGTCTTTCGATGGAGGGGATTATCAGCGAACTACTGGAAAATCCCTCGCGGTATGGTAGGGTGTGGATTAGCACATAACGAGGAAACGTATGAAACCATTGTCCATTGCCCAGGAAACGCCGTTGATTGCCAAAACCAAGGAGCTGTGCGCGACCATTCTGGAACAGCCCGGTTATGCCCAGATGAAGCAGCACATCATCGATTTCCTGCGCAACGATGAGGCGCGTGGTTTGTACGAGACCTTGTGCGACCAGCAGGAGGTTTTGAGCCGCAAGCAGGAAAACGGCCAGATGATCACCGAGGAGGAGGAAACGGCCTTCGGCGAACTCGAGGACAAGTTCCTGGCCATGCCGGTGGCGGACAATTTCATCAAGGCGCAACGGCAGATGCACAAGATCGAGAAGACGGTCTCCGAGTACGTCCGCAAGACGTTCGAACTCGGACGGGTTCCGGAGGAGAGCGATTTCTCCAGCGGCGGCTGCGGCCCGAGTTGCGGTTGCCATTAGACGTTTAAGCGCCGCTTCCCGGCAGCATTCTCTGCCACAGCTACGGGCTGTCTCGCGTTTTCACGACGAGCGTTGAACGTCCGGCTCCCCAGGCGGCTAATCGATCCGGGCCAGTTGCGGCAGATGGTCGAAATGGCGGTCCCGGCTGAAAAGCATCAGGTTGTGCTGTTGAACCAGCGCTCCGATCCATAGATCATGGGTGGGGATCGGGGTGCCTTGGGCGCGGAGTTGGGTGAATAGCCGGGCATAATGAAACGTCGTCTGTTCATCGGCGAACAGGCAGGTGACCCGTGGGCGTGAGATAAACAGATTGAGCACCCGCTCGTTTTTCCTGGCCAGTGATCCGCAGGCGAAGCCCGCGCGTAATTCCGCCAGCACCGGAAATGGCAGGTAGATCCGGGTAGCTTGGCGCACCACTCTGACCGCGCCATCATCCCCCTCGCAGAAATCCCGGTAACGGTTTGTGTCGATCGCGATTCTCATGACCATATCCCGGGGTCGATGCGCCGCATCGATTTCACGGCTTTGTCAAACGACGCATCCTGTACCCAGGTGCCGATCAGGTCGTCCAGGTCATGGTGTTCCACGGGTGGTTCCGCCACGCCCAGTCCACGCGAAAGCGCTTCCAGCGCGGCCTGGTTCATGCTGGTGCCATACTGTGCCGAAACCTCGCGCAGGGTGCGGTCAATGTGTTCCGGAACATGACGAAGCGTGTACTGGTTGGTTTTTGGGTGGACGGGGTGTTTGTTCATGCAGGCAGACTATGCCTGTCATGCAGGCAGGGCAAGCATTCAGTGTTCGTTCCCGGGCACGAGGAATGGTGGACGTTGAAACGAACAGCAAAAAAAGAGGGAGCGGAGACAAGCTCCACTCCCTCGATGCTGTTCCGTTAGGAACGGGGTCGGTTAGTACCGGTCGCGGCGTCCGCCGCCACCGTAACCACCACCACCGCCGCTGCCGCTGCGGCCACCGCCGCCATAACCGCCGCCGCCACCGCCGCCGTAACCGCCGCCACCGCCACGGGGGCGATCTTCGCGGGGCTTGGCTTCATTGACGGTCAGGGCGCGGCCGTCGAAGTCCTTGCCGTGCAGTTCGGAAATCGCCTTGGCGGCTTCCGCCGACGAGGACATTTCCACGAAGGCGAATCCGCGGGATTTGCCGGTGAACTTGTCGATGATCATGCTGCAGCTCGTGACCGTGCCGCAGGACGCGAACAGGTTGCTGAGGTCGCCTTCGGTGGTGCCGAAGGAAAGGTTACCGACGTATAGTTTAGTTGCCATGTTTCTACTTGCTCTTTCTGCTGTGGGGAGACGCTCGTGACTGTTCCCGACTCGTTCGGGTTTCGGATCGACACCCACCATGCAGATGCAGGCGATGGACAACCTACCAATTCACTGGACTGCTCTTACCAACTGGGGAAAAGCATGGCAATCCGCCGGAAAAATGCAACCACCGAATGAAAAAATCTTTATATCGCCCGGGGACGCCTTGGCTGGCGTGGATTGGTGGTGGTTGGCGGATCAGCGATCGAGGGACTGCAGGAGTTGGCGGGAGGGGCGGTGGGTCGGGTTGATGGCGAGGGCGCGGGTGGCGGCGGCACGGGCTTCGGCGATTTCCTGGCGGCGGGCGTGGACGGTGGCGCGGGCGTAGGCGGGGTCGGGGGAGGAGGCAAGGTGGGTTTCCGCCTCGGTGAGGGCCTTGATGGCTTCGTCGAGGCGTTCAGTCTGGGCGTAGGCGAGGCCGAGGTTGTACCAGGCGCGACCGAACGCATGGTCGCGGCGCACGGTTTCCTCGAGCCAGGGGAGGGCGAGGTCGGTCCGTTGGTTTTCCGCATAGAACAGGGCGAGGGCATAGCTGTATTCGGCGTTGGCACGGTCTGCGTTCGCGGCGGCGGCGAGGTTGGACACTGCGCCGACGACGTTGCCGCGCAGGTGCTGGATGCGGCCGAGGGCATAGTGCGGCACGGGGGTGGGGTCCCAGGCGAGGGCTTTCGTCGCCCAGGTTTCGGCGGCGGGGAGGTCATTCTGGTTCACCGCATGCTGGGCTTGGCGGAGGGCGCCCGGAGGTTGGTCGGAAATGTTGGCGAGGTAGGCCTGGATTTCGCGGAGGTTGGAGGGGGTGGTCATGAACAAGGCGGGTGCGGCCCAGGCGGCGTCGAGGCGGACGAGGGCGCTGTCGTCGTTGGCGAGGCTCGGGTGGGCGGCGCGCACATCGGGCCGGTTGACGAGGGCGCGGGTGGCGGCAGCGCGGACCATGGGGTTGGAATGGGTGAGATCGGCATCGAGGTGGGCGGCTACGGTGGCGAGGTGGGCGGCGGGGGCGAGCAGGCTGTTGAGGGCGGCCCGCCAGGCGGCGATGTCTTCCGAGGCGGCCAGGACGAGCAGGTCGGGGGCCACGTCGGGATCGCCGGCATGGGCGCGGGCGACGACGCGGGCGCGGTCGCGGGCGCGGCGGTTCATCTTGTCGCCGTACCAGGCGGTGGTTTTTTCGTGGGCCCATTCGGCCGTCTGGTCTTGGTGGCACATGGTGCAGGCGTTGGGGATGCCGTGTTCGATGGTCAGCAGCGGATCGGGCGAGGTGAAGCCGTGGTCGCGGCGGCCGTCGCGCACCATGTAGAAGTGGACCGGCATGTGGCAATCCACGCAGCGGCCGCCGGGGGTGCCGGGGGTGTGGAAGCTGTGGGCGACGGGATCGATCGGGGTCGCGCCATTCAGGCCGGGCGGGGTATGGCACTGCATGCACAGGGCATTGTTTTCGGCGGGAGCGACGAGTTTTCCGGAATGCGGGTTGTGGCAGTCGAGGCAGGTCACGCCGGCATGGCCCATGCGGCTCATCATGAACGAGGCGTATTCGAAATCCTCGTCGAGCACCT
>CALBHI010000451.1 GCA_937894535.1 uncultured Verrucomicrobiota bacterium | reverse complement strand
CGGGTGGTGGCCAACACTTCGGGGTCGATGCCGCCGGTGGTCTGGCCGATGCGCTGGGAAAGGGCGACAAAATCCTCGGTGGCGGTTCCGGTTTCCAGCAGGGCGCGCGACCAAACTGGTATCAGGCTCAGCAGGTGATCCGGAACCGCGGCCAGGTTGAAGCCCAGGTCGAGGTAGGTAATGCCTTGCGTGAACAGGTCATGGAACAGGAACGGGGTGTCCTGCAATGCGCTGGTAACAATGGGCAGGCAGGTGGCCTTCGGTTCAAGGTCGGAGAGCGCCAGGTTCGGGATGCGCGCGAGTTCCTCCGGACGGTCCGGCGTGGCCTGCAGGCGGCGCAATTCGGCAGTGCGCTCCACGATGGCGCGGCGTTGATCGGCGGACCAACCGGCATGCGTGCGGGCCAGTCGTTCCTGTTCCTCGCGGTCGAGGCGATCCTTCAGGTCGGGATCGGGAACGAGGACCAGCCGGACGTGGTTCGGGTTGTCGAGCAGTTCGCGTTGGATCAGTGCTTCGAAGTACCGTTCACCGGCGGCGAGGCGGGCGCGGATCGCGGCCAGGGGGCGGGCATACTGGATCGGTCCGAGCGGGTCACCACCGTACACCCAGGTTTGCAGCGCCCCGACCATCAGTGACAAGCCGCGAGGGTAGTTGCCGGTGTTCAGTTCGCGCAGATGGAACTCCTCGGTGTTCAGGGCGGCATCGATGGTTTTCGGATCGATACCGTGCTGCACGAGGTCGCGCAAGGTCGTGAAAACCACGTCCGCAACCTTGTCCTCGTCACCGGGTTCGAATCCCTTGAGGCCGGTCGAGAAATAGAGTTCGCGGACATGGGTTTCGATGCCGCTTCCGGCCAGGTCGTCGCCAAGGTCCGAATCCATCAGGGCCTTGCGCAACGGCGAGGCCGGGGTTTCGATCAGGATGTATTCAAGCAGCGACCAGGCCAGGAGGTATTCCGGATCCTTGTCTTCGCGCAAGCGCCAGTTGATGGTCAGGTAATGACCGGCGCTCGTATCGCCGGGTTGCGCGGGGTAGGGCATCACCACGCGTCCGGGGAGCGGGCGCGCGGGGTGCACGGGTACCTCCGAGTCAATGTCCGCACGCTCGTAGTCGCGCAGGTACGCATCCATGCGGCGCAGGCGTTCATCCTCCGGATCGTCACCGTAGAAAAAGATCCGGGCATTCGAAGGATGGTAATAGGTGGCATGGAAGGAGCGAAGTTGTTCCCAGGTAAGATCGGGGATGTGGCGCGGGTCTCCACCGTAATCGACCCCGTAGGTCGTATCGGGAAACAGGACGCGTTTGCCGAATTCCTCGAGGATATTGTCGGCGGCGGCATAAACGCCTTTCATCTCGTTGAAGACAACGCCTTTGTACACTGGAGGGGTTTCGGCGGATTCGGCTTCATAATGCCAGGCTTCCTGCTCGTGGGTGTGGCGGTGCAGGAGCGGATGAAGCACCGCATCCATGTACACATCCACCAGGTTGTAGAAGTCCTGCAGGTTCTGGCTGGCCACCGGATAACAGGTCTTGTCGGGGTAGGTGAAGGCATTCAGGAAGGTCTGAAGTGATCCCTTCATCAACTCGACGAACGGCTCCTTGGTCGGGTAGTGGGAGGAGCCGCACAACACCGAATGCTCCAGGATGTGGGCGACGCCGGTCGAATCGGTCGGTGGCGTGCGGAAGGTGATGCCGAACACCTTGTTCGTATCATCGTTGACCAGGGACAGCAGTTCCGTGCCGGTGCGGTCGTGGATGTACTGACGGGCGGTAATGCGGTACTCCTCGATGAAGGTTTCGCGGGTCAGGGTGAATCCATGGGGCATGATCAGGTCTCCAGCGGTTCGACGGGGGAAAACGTTCCGTGTTGGCGAAAATAGGCAAGTTGCCGCACGCTTTGGAGCGATTTGCGCTCCACGGCCTCCAAGGTATTGAAGGCATTGTGCGGGGTCAGGATGACATCGTCTCGGGTGCGCAATGCGGCAAATGCACGGTATTCGGGGTGATCGGGTGGCGCTCCGGCCCGCAAGCCGGCGGCAATGACCGATTCTGCGGCGTACACATCGAGACCGACCCCGCCAAGGTGGCCCGAGATCAAGGCCTCCAGCACATCGGTGCAGCGCGTGCATTCGCCGCGGGCGATGTTCACCAACACGGTGCCGGGTTTGAGGGCGGCGAGGGTTTCCGGATCGAAATAGCGGTCGTTCGTTTCATTCAGGTTCATCGCGCAGACCGCGACATCGGCTTCGGCCACGCCGGTGTGTTTATCCACATAGTGCAGATCCGGCCAACGGCGGACGGGATCAACCGCCAAGACCCGCATGCCGAGGCCGCGGGCAATGGTCGCGACATGGCCGCCGATATCACCGGCGCCGAACACGCACAGGGTTCGTCCTTGGCATTCGCGACCGGTGAGGTGATCGCGCTGAAACCTCGCCATGGCATGCAATTGCCGGGGCAACCGGTGGAGTAGGGCCATCCAAAGCAGGGCGGCGTGCTCGGCTACGGCGCGTCCGCTGTAGGCAAATAAATGTCCGACCGGAACCGGCACGGCCGCCTTGGCCAGGAAACGTTGCAAGTGATCGTAGCCGGCACTACGGGAAAGGATGCCCTTCAAGCCCGGTGCCCAGGAAGGCGGAACCACGGATTGCGTGCGGGTTGAAATGACCGCTGCGGGCGGGGCTCCATGATCGGTCTCCTGAATCGCCGCCGCGGTCATGCTTACTGACCAGTCGGCCGGGAGGTATCGGCGGAGCGCTGCCGCTTCCTCTTCGAACACTTCGTAAAAAAAGATCTCCATGCTCGCGCCCGCGTAAAACGTTTCTACGAATTCGATAGCCCGGCCGTCGGACTCATCGCGATGGGACAATAAGCGAAATCCCGGTGAAAGGAAGTGAAAAACCAGCGGATCGCGCTAACCAAACCGTAACCTTCCCGTGATCGAATAATCTGACGGTCAACGGTTAATGTTCGTTGACGCCGGTAGAGGCGATGGTTACTTTTTTCCGCATGCGGTTCGGATTCGTTGGACGGGTCTGAGCCAGTGCGCACACACGAAGCAGGGGATCCTATGTCAAACGAAGAGAACGAAGTTGCCGAGGAAGTCGTCGAGGTTTCGGAAATCGAGTCGTTACGAGCGGGTAGGCCCTCTACCGATGCCAACGTATTTTTCCAGTTGATTGTCGGTATCGTCGGCACCATCGCGCTTTCCTACGGCGTAAGAGTGTTTGATGGGTCGGGCAATGCCGGTCTTCAGTATGTCAATGATATCATCAACAAACGCGGTTGGGTGCAGTACGGCGAAGTGATGATGTCCCTGATGGTGCTGGCCATGATGTTCCTGAAGGCGCGCATCGTGAAGAACCAGCTCAAGGTGGTGGCCTCCAATCCGATTCCGATGGACCTCGATTTGAGCGATGACGAGCAACTGCACAACCTGCGTGACAGCGTCATCAAGCGCGACGAATTCAGCTGGAGCATCATCCTGAACCGTCTGGATCGTGCCATTGCCCTGTGGTTGAGCACCAAGGATGTTGGTCGTGTCTCCGGGTGGGCTGCGGCGGAATCGAACCGCGATTCCTCGTCCTCCGATTCATCCTACTCCTTGTGCCGCGTACTGATCTGGGCCATTCCGATCCTCGGGTTTATCGGTACCGTCATGGGTCTGGCCGTCGCCGTGTCGGGCTTCGGCGTACTCGGTGGCTCCGCGGAAATCAGCGCGATCAAAACCGCCATCGGTCAGGTGACCACCGGTCTGGGCGTGGCCTTCGATACGACGCTGCTCGCCCTGTTGCTCACCGTCATCCTGATGTTCCCGTTGTCCTTCATTCAGCGCAACGAGGAAAACCTGTTCGTCGAACTTGAGAACTACCTGGACGATATGTTCATCGCCCGGCTGCCCTCGCCCGAGCAACAACCGATCGTCATTGAGAACCTGGAGGACTCGATCGAGGCCGCGTTCCGCCGGTACATCCCGGATCCGGACCGTTACGATGAAGTGTTCACCCGGGCCATTGAAAAGGCTGCCACCTCCATCGAGGAGCGGTTTGGCAACCTGACCAAGAATTATGAGGTCACGCTGAAGGAAGTGACCGGCCAATTGGCGGGTAACCTCTCGGGGGTCAGCGACAATCTCCGCAAGGCGATCAGCGCCTCAATGGAAGATCTGCACAAGCAGGAGGCGGCGATGCTGGCCTCGCGCAAGCAACTCTCCGAGGAGGAGAACAAACAGTTCAACCAGTTGCTGCAGGGCGTCAGCCAATCGGCCCAGAGCGTACTTGCCGGTTACCAGAAGTCGGCGGGCGAGTTGCAGGTCGCGACGGATTCGGCCCTCAGCAAATCCACCCAGGCTGCCCAGCAACTGGCGGTCAAGATGGACGAGGTGGCCCAGTTGGCCGCCGGGATCAAGGATTTGCTCAACATCGAAAAAGCGATCGAGAAGAGCATGTCCGGCATTGCCGCTTCCGAGGACTTCCGCAAGACGCTGGAAGACCTGCGCAAGCATCTGAACTCGACCACCGAGTTCTGCAACCGCCTGAGCAAGCCGCGTGTGATCACGCTGCGCGAAGAGAGCATCTAAGCAACCGCCGGGTGACGCCATGGGCAAGAAGAATCGCGATTCGACCAAGACCGATTTCTCCTCGTTCATGTGCATCATTCTGATGCTGACCGGGTGTCTGGTGACCATCATGGTCGCCAACATCATGATCATCTCGGCCAATCCGGACAACATCACCATCACCTCGGTGATCGGGTTGTCGGACTTCTCGGACGGTAACGTCACCAAGGACGCCAACTACATCGATGTGTACCGCGACCGGTTGGAGATTTATTTCGACCGGGGTTCCCGCCGGGAAATCGTCCCGATCAGCGACTTGGAGACCCGCGGTAATCTGCTCGATCAGTTCATCGACATGGTCTATGCCGTGAAGGAAACCGAGTATATCGTGATGCTGGTGCGCCCGGACTCCGCCGACATTTACCGCCGTCTGCGCAGCGCCATCCGGGCCCGCAAGATCGATTTGGGCATGGAGTTGTACGAAACCGGCAAGGAAGTGTTCTTCAAGGACGGCATGGTGGCCGAGAAGACGGGACGCTGATCTATGGGAAAGAAGAGCCGAGATAGCGGTGTTTCACTGGATTCGTTCCTGGACATCCTGACCTGTCTGCAGGGCGTGTTGATGCTCATCATCATCACCACCGGCATTGATGCCGCTCAGACCAAGGTCATGGTGGCGACCCCGATCGAGCTGGCGGGCAACGAGCGGCCGATCTTTATCGAGTGCCGCAACAACCAGTTGTTCAAGGTGCCGGTGGTGGAAGCACGCCAGGCGATCGAGCAGAAGCAACTGGAGGTGCTGCGGGCCCGCCGCGCCTCGACCAATGTCGTTGATGTGCTTGAAGCCGTGGGTGATGCCGACATCGACATCGGGGATTACATTGTGGATTTTGCCCGGTACCTCAACGGCCAGATCGCCTTGATCCCGAAACCGGACATCGAAGGCTACAGTTTTACCGCTGCGGAGAGCGAGAATGCCAACACGTGGTTGGGCCGTATCGTTGCGGAGATGGACCGGGACAACGAGCGCATCAACTTTCTGGTCCGTGACGACAGTTTTGACGTATTCAAGCTGGCCCGCGTGGTCGCCTGGACCCAGAAAATCAAGGTGACCTATTCCTTGATTCCACGCAATGAGCCGCTGATCTTCTGATTTTCGCCTGTTTCGCCCGCCTTCCGGTGGTGTATCCTCCGCACGCTTATCTCCTTCAACCGGCGTACTTTTTGATAGGCAACGTCCGCCTTCTTGGTTTAGGTTGTGTGCAGCAGGAAAACGTTCTCGCCAGGAGTGTGTAATGACAATGATGGACATAGATGCGATCCAGAAGGTGTTGCCCCATCGCTTTCCTATGTTGTTGGTTGACCGGGTGCTGGAGTGCGACTTCGAAAAACTCCGCATCGTGGCCATCAAGAACGTTTCGGCGAATGAACCTTACCTGCAAGGCCACTTCCCCAATTACATGTGCATGCCCGGCGTGCTCCAGCTCGAGGCCATGGCCCAGGTCGGTGGCGTCCTGATGAGCACGATGTTCAATGCCCATGGCCGGATCGCCTACTTCCTCTCCATCGACAAGGCGCGCTTCCGGAAAGTGGTCCGACCCGGTGATGTCCTCCGCATCGAGGTCCAGTACCAGAAGGCCCGCATGAAGGTTTCCCGCATGAAGGGTACCATCACCGTTGACGGTGAACTTGTTTCCGAAGCGGAAATGATGTTCACCTACCGCGAGGAATAATCCCGTATGCCGGAAATCCATCCAACCGCGGTGGTCGCGCCCACCGCCGTGCTGGCTGATGATGTTGTGATCGGGCCGTATTGCGTGGTGGGGCCGGAGGTCACCATCGGATCCGGCACGCGGTTGATCTCCCATGTTGTCATCGATGGCTACACCTTCCTGGGTGCGCATGGTACGGTGTATCCCTTTGCCTCGCTGGGATTGCAAACGCAGGACCTCAAATTCAAGGGCGGCCGACCCGGCACCCGGATTGGCGATCATGTGACCATCCGCGAATCGGTGACGGTCCATGCCGCAACCTATGACGGTGATTTCACCACCGTCGGAAACCACTGCCATATCATGGCGTATGTTCACATCGCCCATGACTGCCACGTCGGCAACCGTGTGATCATGGCCAATGCCGCAACCCTGGCCGGTCACGTGATCGTCGAGGAACAGTGCATCATCGGCGGCCTTACCGGAGTCCACCAGTTTGTCCGGTTGGGTCGGCTGAGCATCCTCGGCGGTTGCTCGAAAGCGGTCAAGGATGTCCCGCCGTTCATGATGGCCGACGGCAATCCGTTGGACGTGCATACGACGAACAAGCTCGGTCTGGAGCGTGCCGGTATTTCCGAGGAAACGCAGCAGGCGTTGCGTCAGGCCTACAAGATCATCTACCGCCAGAACCTCACGACCGACGCCGCGATCCAGGCCATGCGCGAACGGCTCCCGGGCAGCCCCGAGCTGGACCACCTGATGGCGTTCCTGGCCGCCTCGGAGCGGGGGATTACCCGGTGAGCACCCTCCGCCGCGTCGTGGCCGGATGGGTGATCGCGGCACTGGTGACCCCGGTTTGGCCGGTGCGGGCCGAGGAACGTGCCGGCAGGATCACCGCGCCATCCAGCCAGAGTGTCAATTTCAGTTTCGATCAGGCCGACTTGCGGCTGATCATCAAGATCGTCGGCGAGATGACCGGTCGCCGTTTCGTGATCGATGAACGGGTCAAGGGCGCGATCACCGTGGTGACCCCCCAGAATGTTCCGATCGAGGATGTCTATCCGCTGTTGCTCTCGATCCTTGAGTCCTCCGGATACACCGTGCTGGAAAAACCGGAAGGGGCCTACGTCGTCCCGTTACCCGAAGGCGCACCGTCTGCGGGCCGGGTGCTGGTGGGCGATGAACAGGGCGCGGGCCTGGTCACCAAGGTCTACCGCATCAACCACATCAGCGCGATCGAATTGGCCAAGCTGCTTGAGCCGATGGTCCGGGGCGGGAAAAACGGTGCCGTGTCCGCCTTTGGCGCGACCAACCACCTGATCATGACCGACACCGATGAAGCGTTGCGCCAACTGGAAAAACTGATCCGTGACCTCGACCAGCCCGGATCGTCGCGCACGATGGAAGTGATCCGCCTCAAGCATGCGAATGCCGAAGACCTGGCCCGCCAGTTGATCGCCGCGATGAAAGGCACCGAGTCGTCGGGTGATTCGGTTACCCGCCACCTGCAACGCGTCGGCACCGGGTTGTCCAGCCTGCCCTCCGACATGGTGGTCGTGCCGGTTCCCAACGCCAACAGCATCGTGCTGGTTGGAACCCCAAACCAGTTGTCCCAGACGGTTGACATCATCGCCCTGGTCGATATCGAGACTCCGGTTGAATTCGGCCGGTTGAATGCCATTTTCCTCAAGTATATGAGTTCGGAGGAGGCGGCCACCACCCTGAACGCCTTGCTGGCGAAAACCGCCGCGCGCGACCAGGTGTCCCGCATCGCCATCGAACACAACAGCGCCAACAATGCCCTGATCATCGAAGCCTCGCCGCAGGATTTCGAGCTGGTTCGGAACCTGGTCAACGAATTGGACCGTATGCCCCAGCAGGTCATGGTCGAAGTGGTTATCGCCGAAGTCAGCATGGAGGAGGGGCGCGACCTCGGGGTGGAATTGGCGGCGATTGATGAGCCGGAAAGTGGTTCCTCGGTGGTGGTCGGCCGCAGCCGGCCTGGCGAATCGGATGGGCTGGCCTCCATCTTCGAATCCGGCAACTTCCCGCAGGGCCTATCCATCGGCGTGGCCCGCGGCACGTTCGTTGATGCGGCCGGCCGTGTCCTGCCGCGCATCCCGGTGCTGATCCAGGCCCTCGCCCAGAACCGCGATGTGAAAATCCTCTCCAACATCCCGTTGTGGGCGCAGAACAACACCGAAGCCAGCGTTAGCGTGGTGGAGAACATCCCGATTTTGAGCTCGCGCATCGAGGGCACCGGCGACAACCGCGATGTGATCCAGAACATCGAACGGGTCGATGTCGGCATCAAGCTGAAGATGACCCCGCACATCAACATCGACAACGAAGTCAAACTGCGGTTGAACCCCAGCATCGAGGCCATCATCGATACCGGATCGACGACCACCGAATTTGCCCCGACCATCGCCAAACGCGAGGTCACCACCACCGTGACCATTCCCGACCGTTCCACCGTGGTCATCAGCGGCCTGATCCGCGAGGACGTGGTCAAGCAGCAGTCGAAGGTCCCGTTCCTCGGTGATATTCCGGTGATCGGTTGGCTCTTCCGTTCGCAGTCCGACCGCAAGCAGCGCACCAACCTGTTGATCTTCGTGACTCCGCATATCGTGCGGGATCTGAAGGACGCCGAAGCCGTAACCGCGGCGTTGGAAAAGCGTACCGAGATCGATCCGAAACCGGTGATTCCGGTCGTGGTACCGGTCGCTGATCCTGCCGTCGAACCGGTTGCGGAGGATTGATCCGTGAAACTCGGCGAGATCCTCGTCCGCCGTGGTTGCATCACCGCCGCGCAACGCGATGATGCGCTGGCTCGCCAGCTTACCACCCCCGGCAAACGGGTGGGTGAAATCCTGGTCGAGGCCGGTCTGTGCACCGATGCGGATGTGCTCATGGCATTGGCCCAGCAATATCATCTGACGGCACTTTCCGCCGTGGATGATGCCTGGATTGATCCTGGCCTGATCCGCGCCATCCCGGTGGATTGGTCGCGCCAGAACCTGATGATGCCGGTGCGCTGGGAGGGCGAGGTCGGGGTCTTGCTGGCGGATCCGGCCATGTTGTCCCGTCTCGGCGAGGTGGCGCTGATGCTCGCCTGCGAACCGGTGGCCTTGCTTGCCCCGGCGAGTGAAATCCTCCGGGTGATCGACCGTGCCTATTTCGAACGGGCACCCGAGCAACCCGCGCCGGTCCCTGTTCCGCAAGCACCCCGCGAGGCCCGGCGCTCCGATGACCTGTTGCGGGTGACCGAATCCGCACCGGTTACCCAGCTGCTGAACAGCATCCTGCTCGATGCCGTGCGCAAGAAGGCTTCCGATGTCCATATTGAACCCTTCGAAAACCACCTGCGGGTGCGTTTCCGCATCGATGGATTCCTGTATGAGCAGGCTGCTCCGCCCAAGCCGCTCGAGGATGCCCTGGTCTCGCGCATCAAGGTCATGAGCAACCTCGATATTGCTGAACGCCGCCTGCCCCAGGACGGCATGGCCAAGGTCCGCGCCGGCGAACGCGAAATCGATATCCGCGTATCCACCGTGCCCGTGGCCGAAGGCGAACGCGTGGTGCTGCGCCTCCTCAACATGTCCTCCACGTTGCTGCCCTTGACGGAACTCGGCATGCCCGAAGCGGTGCGTCGACGGGTAACCGCAGCCGCACAGTTTGCGCACGGTATGGTGCTGGTGACCGGTCCGACCGGAAGCGGCAAGACCACAACGCTGTATGCCGCCCTCCGGTCCCTGGATACCGCGCACCTCAATGTCATGACCGTGGAGGATCCGATCGAGTACCAGATGGCCGACATCGGACAAATCCAGGTGAAACCGAAAATCGGTCTGACGTTCGCCTCCGGTCTCCGCCACATCCTGCGCCAGGACCCGGATGTGATCCTGGTCGGTGAAATACGCGACCGCGAAACCGCGGAGATCGCCGTGCGCGCCGCGTTAACCGGTCACCTGGTCTTTAGTACGCTCCACACCAACGATGCCGCGTCCGCGCTGATCCGGCTCACCGACATGGGCGTGGAGCCCTTTCTCGTGGCTTCGTGTGTGCGCCTCGTGCTCGCCCAGCGCCTCGTGCGTACGCTGTGTCCCGCTTGCCGTCGCCCTGCGCTCCCCGACGCATCGAT
>CALBHI010000450.1 GCA_937894535.1 uncultured Verrucomicrobiota bacterium | reverse complement strand
TTACCGGTGCGAATCCTGTCGCTGCGAGCATGCCGCACCGCCGCAGCCGCTGTGTGTCTTCCGTGGCTACGATGCGGCAGGCCGTCCCGAATGGCACGAGCTGGCTCAGGCGCTGATCGACGACAAGGTCGAGCGCGTCGAGGGCCTTTACCTGCCGCGCCCGCAAGTCGTCGCCCACTACCAGCCCGGCCGCCAGCTCAAGGGCCGGCAGCTCACCGCCTTTGGCAAGGCCTCGCTCCGCTACTCCGTGCTCGCCCAGGTCATCGCCGGGTATTTCGAGGTCAAGGGAAGTCGCGCCGCCCTCACGCTGCAGGTGGTCGAGGGCCGTGACCGCGCCGGGCAGTTGCGGTTGCGCTTGAATCCGCTAATCGTCGGGGCCGACGAGACGGTCCTGATGGAATGGCTGGCCGAGGGCCGCAACAGCGCGGTCTTCCGGGCCATGCAGATCACCGAGCGCGAGTTGGCCACGCTGGAGCAACGGGTCATCGCCGCCCGCTCGCGGCGCGATCAGGAAGAAGGGAACCGCCTGATGGGGCGCATCCCTGCCATCATGCGCCGACTCGCCGAGATCATCGAGCGGGGCGACCGCCAGGGCTTGCGCCGCACCCGCCATGCCGAGGAGCGCCGCGAGGACCAGCGGCCGGTGCACAAAGCCATGGACGATGCGGGGCGCGCCGATGCCAGCCGCTGCTACTTCGACGAAAAGGCGAAGACCTACGTCATCCTCGGCGACCGGGGCCGCGCCCATGCCTTCAACGCCGCCGGCCGGCACGTCACCAGTTTCGTGGTGAAACCATCGGCCATCGGCTTCCGCGTGCGCACCGAACGCTGGCGTCCGGTGGCGGCCAGCGAATGGGCCGAAATCCGGCCCAACCTTCACCCGCGCCCCCGCGCCGAGGAGTCGTCATCCCATGCCTGATCCCAAACCACGCTCCGCCGCCGACCGCCCGTACTTTTTCGACCAGGGCCTGCGCTTCGAATGCACCGGCTGCGGAAAATGCTGCACCGGCGCTTCCGGCACGATCTTCATCAACGACCGCGAAGCCGCCGCCATCGCCCGGCGCCTCGACCTCCCTGTGGAAACCTTCCTCGCCGACTTCGCCTATCCCTACAAAGGCGGCCATAGCATCAAGGAAAACGAGAACGGCGACTGCATTTTCCTGCGCGGCAAGTTGTGCGGGATCTACGAGGACCGGCCCACCCAGTGCCGCACCTTTCCGTTCTGGCCCGAGGTCCTGCGCTCCGAGAAACAATGGCGCGCCGCCGCCAAGGACTGTGAAGGCATCGGGCAGGGGAAGCTGCACAGCAAGGAGGAGATCATGGCCATCCTCGACAAGGTCATGAACGAATGCCACGACGCCGAGTGGTGATGGTGCAGCCTGATCTCGGGTGAATGGAAGAAGAGTCCACCACCCGCTTCGCTAGAGAACACGGAGGACACGGAGAAGCATGCCATTTTATCTGATACAAGCCACGCTGGTTTCGGTCTGGTGGGTGTTGATGACGGTGAATCGCGACATGGTTGCCGCGTTTTCCTATGACGGTCAGGTACAGGATACGTTAGTTTTGTTCGTGGTGCCGGATCTGGTTCTCATCGTCGGTTTGTCATTCGTCGCATGGCGGCGACCACTTCGCGAAATCCAGTTGCTGTTGGTGGGTGCCATTGCTTATGCAGCCTTGTGGTGCATGGCGGCTTCATGGATGACCCATAGCGGCTTTCTCGGAACGACCCTGATGGTGTTTGCCTTGCTGGCCAATGGCTTCGCGGTCTGGGGTTCCACGCTCTTCGCGCGGCGTGCCGCATCCCGGTTGGGTTCTTTCGGACTGGAGACGGTTCTGCAAAGCGCTTTGATCTGGATGTTGTTCCTGGTGTTGGTCCCGTGGCTTATGCTGATTGAGTTCGGTCGTTGGCCCGTCCGGTTGGAACCATGGTCCCTTGCCGCGGGCTCCCTGTTGTTGCTGGCATCTTCCGTGGTGGGTGTTCAAAGCGCACGGGTATTGGTCCGGGTTGGGCAGGGTACGCCGCTACCGCTCGCGGCCCCGAACCGGTTGGTGGTGTCTGGTCCTTATCGTTTCGTGCGAAATCCCATGGCGATGGCCGGATTGGGGCAAGGATTTGGTGTGGCCGTCATCACGCGATCCCTTGAGATTGCCGTGTATGTCGGCCTCGGCATGATCGTCTGGAACTACCTGGTCAGGCCCGTGGAGGAAGCAGAGTTGCGCCGGACCTTTGGTTCCGGTTATGACCATTACACCCGGCGGGTGCGCTGCTGGATTCCCTCCTTCTCCATGACCGCCGTGTCTTCTAGCCCGCCCCGGAACGGACGCGTGGTTAACAATGCGAAGGGACGCGATCCGGACTGAATCCCTCGCCTATGGGGCGCAAGCGGTTTGGTTGCCGCTGATCGCGCTGGACAGGGCAGGGGGGACGCCTCATAGTCCGCGGTCCATGAGCGACGTCATCAAGTTGGTTGTGCTGCCGTTAGCCCTGATGGTAATCATGTTCGGGATGGGCCTGACCCTGACTCTGGCCGACTTCAAGCGGGTAATCCTCTCCCCCAAGGCGAAACTGATCGGGTTGGCCAATCAGCTCATCCTGCTCCCGCTGATCGCCTTCGGTCTGGTGCACCTGTTTCGTTTGTCGCCCGAACTGGCGGTGGGGTTGATGCTGGTGGCGGCCTGCCCGGGTGGCCCGACCTCGAACCTGATCACCCACTTGTCGCGCGGGGACACTGCACTGTCCGTCACGCTGACCGCCGTCTCCAGCCTGGTAACTGTCTTCACCATTCCGTTGATCGTTGGGGCTTCGCTGACCCA
>CALBHI010000449.1 GCA_937894535.1 uncultured Verrucomicrobiota bacterium | reverse complement strand
CTCGGTTCGACCAGGAACAAGGGTTCGCCGTACTGCACCGCTGTGGCGTTTTCGACCAACACCTTGCGGATCACCCCTTTGACCTCGGCCTTGATTTCGTTCATGACCTTCATGGCCTCGATGATACAGACCACCGATTCGCCCTCGATCGTCGAACCGACCGAGCAGTAGGGTTCGGCTTCCGGCGAAGCGGAACGGTAGAAGGTGCCGACCATCGGGGATTTGATCTCGATCAAGTTGCTGGGCAAGGCCTCCTTGGCCGGAGCCGTCGGAGCAGCCGCAGCACCGGGGGCGGCAGCCGGAGCGGCCGGAGGCGCGGAAAAGGCCGGCATGTAGGAAGGCGTCTGGCCGATCATGACCTGGGGGGTCGCGCTCGCGTACGGGCGGCGCACCGTGATCCGGAACCCTTCTTCGGCCAATTCGAACTCGGAGAGTTCGTTTTCCTTCATCAGTTCTATGATTTTCTTTATTTCTTTGATGTCCATAAGGTTCAACTCCCCATGTTCACGCGACTCGACCAACCAAATCCTCCGGCAGGCTTATGCCAACCGCGGTCCATTTGTACCAATGCGTGCCCGACTTGTCCATGAGACATCCACCGGAACACCGCTTCCTATACCGGCAACGAGGCCTCCCACACCAGATTCTCCGGGATGTTGCGGTCCAGCAGCCGGACGGCTTCATCCACCCGGGCCAGCCGGCGCAAACAAGCCGCGACGGTCAGGCCTTCGGATTGCCGCGCCAATGTAGCCCATTCGTCAGGGAATTGAAGGGTTTTTTTGTCGCCTCCGCCGGCGAGAACCAGCAGGTCCCGCTCCCAGCGGTAGATCAGCCGGACAATCTGGAGACGCGCTTCAACGACCCGCGCCTGGATGCGTGCCTCGAGAATGTCCTTGTCGATCCCCTCCTCGCCAGCCGCCTCTTTTTCCCGGACCTCCGCCTGGGCACGCACCTCGGCCAGGATCGCGGCTATCCAACCGGCCTGCACCAGCGAGGAATCCTTCCGGTTGCGCCGCCGCAGCCAGTCGAGCATCGCCTCCTCGACACGCGAGAAGGAGGCCCCGGCCTGGGCGTCTCCGATGTGGATGCGTTGACAACGGGAGATGATGGTCGGCAACAACCCGCCGGGATTCATCGTGACCAGCAGCATCAACGACAACGCGGGCGGCTCCTCGAGCGTCTTGAGAAAAGCATTGGCCGCGGCCTCGGTGATCCGGTCGGCATCGAGCAACACCGCCGCCTTCCATCCGCCCTCAAACGAGGTCTGCTGGATCAGCGGATTGACCTGCTCGCGGATTTGTTCGGCATCGACCTGGCGGCTTTTGTTGGCCGGCTCAACCCACACCGTGTCCGGATGGGTGCGGGCTTCGACCTGGCGACAGGCCCGGCACAAGCCACAGGGGCGTTGTGCCTCGCGGCAGAACAACCATTGGAGCAACAACGTGGTGAAGGCCACACCCCACTCCATGCGGTCGCACGAAACCACATAACCGTGCGCAAGCCGCCCGGCCTCGGCACTGCCACGCAGGACCGCGAAGGCGTCGCGGACCGGCTCAGCCAACGAGCTGCTGAACCCACTTCCAGACATCGGCCTCCACCTCCCCCGGTTCACGGGCGGCATTGATCGTACGAAAACGCCCGGGCCACCGCGCGGCCAACTCCAGATAACCCCGCCGCACCCGCTCGTGAAAGGCACGGGCCTCGCGTTCGATGCGGTCCGACTTCTGGAACAGCTCGCGCTGGCGTGTGGCAATCCGGTCAAACCCGGTCGCCACCTCGACATCCATCAGCAAGGTCAGGTCGGGCGTGGCGCCGTTGATGGCGAAGGTGTTGATGGCGATCATCTGGTCGATGTCGAACCCGCGGCCATACCCTTGGTAGACCGTCGTGGAATCGGCAAACCGGTCGCAGATGACGTGGCAGCCCCGCTCCAGCGCCGGGATGATCACCGTGCGCACCAACTGCGAACGGCTGGCCGCGAACAGAAACACCTCGGCCTCGTTGCACAACGGTTCGCCCGCCTTGTCGTACTGGAGGATCTCGCGGATGGCTTCACCGGTGGGCGTGCCCCCCGGCTCGCGGGTGTAAATGACTTCGTGCCCTTCGGCCGTGAGCTTGGCCAGCAGGCGTTTGGCTTGCGTGGTTTTACCCCCGCCCTCCGGGCCCTCGAAGGTGATGAATTTGCCGCGGTGGTTGCTCATGCCCGCCTCACCTTCGGCCCCTGCGGAGTGTCCTTGATCTGGAACCCGGCCGCCTCGATCGCGGCCCGCAACCGGTCCGACTCCGCCCAGTTCTTGGCCGCGCGAGCCGCCGTCCGCTCGGTCACGAGTTGCTGCACCTCGGCCGGAATCTCGTCGCTGGCCGGGAATAGAAAACCGAGCACCCGGTCGAACGAACGCCATACCTCGAGCACGGCGGACGCTTCGCCCGCGGAAACCACGCCGGCGTCCAGCGCCCGGTTACCCGCCCGCACCAATTCAAACACCGCGGCCATCGCCCCGGAAATGTTGAGGTCGTCGCCCAGCGCGGCACGAAACTGCGCCGCCGCCTCGTCGGCCCATGCCGGGGCGTTCGCCGCCGCCGCGCCGCCCGCGGTCTCGGCCAGACGCAACCGGAATTCATCGAGCCGGCCCAGCGCCGCCTTCGCACCTTCCAGACCATCAAAGGTGAAATTCAACGACTGACGGTAATGGGTGGAGATGAGCTCGTAGCGGATCTCCCGGCCGGTGTGGCCGCGCGCCAACAGATCGCGCAAGGTGAAGAAATTGCCCGCCGATTTGGACATCTTCTTACCCTCGACGATCAGGTGCGCGCAATGCAGCCAGTAGTTCACAAACTTCTGGCCCGTCGCCGCCTCGCTCTGGGCAATCTCGTCGTCGTGGTGCGGGAAAATATTGTCCATGCCACCGCAATGGAGATCAAACGACGCGCCGAGGTACTTCATGCTCATCGCCGAACATTCGATGTGCCAACCCGGCCGGCCGCGACCCCACGGCGAATCCCAGACCACGTCGCCGTCCGCTTCGTCCCAAGCCTTCCACAGCGCGAAATCGCCGACGTTTTCCTTCTCGTACTCGTCCTGCGCCACCCGCGCCCCCGGCCGCAACCCCGACGTGTCGAGTTGGCAGAGACACCCGTACCCCGGGAACTTGTCGATGCTGAAATAGACCGATCCGTCCTCGGACCGGTAGGCGTACCCCTTCTCGATCAGCGTGGCAATCAGCGTGATCATCTCCGGCACGTGGTCCGTGGCCGCCGGATAGATGTGCGCCTTCTGGATGTTCAGCGTGCCGAGATCCTCGTAGAACGCGTCGATGAAGGTCTTGGTGTACTGCTTGAGCGGAATCCCCTTCTCGCGGCTCGACCGGATCGTCTTGTCATCCACATCGGTCAGGTTCATCACATGGTACACCGAAAAACCGGAGAACTCGAGAAACCGCCGCAACAAGTCTTCGAACATGTAACAACGGAGATTGCCGATGTGGGCGTAATTGTAAACCGTTGGGCCGCAAGTATACATGCTGACCTTGCCCGGCTCGCGCGGCACGAACGGATCCAGACGCCGGGTTAAGGTGTTGTAGAAACCGATGGTCATAAAGTTGCCCGACCATACCCGGAAAGAAGATGTCAGGCAACGAGGGATTTACAGGATCGGCAAGGGATGGGACCGGATTGTATCCCCCTCCCCCGCAACGGTTAAAGGTGTCCATGGGCTGGACAATTCGCCCGCTGGGGGTTCCAATCCTTGGAAAATCACCGGCGCTCCGCTTGATGTCGTCCCGACCTGTGCGAAGTTAACCCGTTCGCATTCCGTTAGGATTGACCAGACCTGAAATCATGCGAAGATGAGGGGTGACCATGAACTCGGCCGACACATCGAACATGTACCTGCACAACCGCGCCGCCGGGGCGGCGGGCATCCGCCAGCAGTACGACAAGGATTTTGTCGTGACCGACGCCTACCGCGCCGACTTGCCGGACATGCAGAACGCGGCGAATGCGATCCAGGGTGCCAATGTGGCCATTCAAAAGGTCGGCATCGCGAATTTCCGCCTGCCGCTGTCCTATCCGACCCGCGACGGAGCGATGCTTCACCTTGAAACCGCCGTGACCGGGAACGTCTCCCTCGCCCCCGGCATCAAGGGCATCAACATGTCACGGGTGATGCGCACCTTCTACGAATTCAAGGATGCCGTCTTCACCCCCGCCACGCTGGCTGAGATCCTCGCCGCCTACCGGCGCGACATCGGCGGGCGCTCGGCCTGCATCCGGCTGGTTTTTTCCTATCCGATCATCCAGACCAGCCTGCGCAGTGGCCTCGAGGGTTATCAGTATTACCGCGTGGCCTACGAGAGCCGGATGGATGACCAGGGCAAGGTTCGTTCGTTCATCGAATTCGATTTTGTTTACTCCTCGGCCTGCCCCTGCTCGGCCGAACTGTCCGAACACGCCCGCGATGTGCGCGGCGTCTACGCCATCCCCCACTCCCAGCGCAGCAAGGCCCGCCTGTTCATCGAAGTGCGCGACGGCGAAATCCTGCCCATCGAGGACATCCAGCAGCACTGCCTGGCCGCCTTGAAGACCGAAACGCAGGTCATGGTGAAACGCGAGGATGAACAAGCCTTCGCGGAGCTGAATGGCGCGGCGATCAAGTTCGTCGAGGATGCGGCCCGCCTGCTGTTCGAGCAACTCAACCGCGACCCGCGGATCAAGGACTTCGAAATCGCCTGCGCCCACCTCGAGTCGCTGCACTCGCACGACGCCGTATCGGTGATCGCCAAGGGCGTGCCTGGCGGATTCCGTGCCGACTTCTCGGCGTTTGACGACCTTGTCTGCTGACGCACCTACGGTGTGATCAGCCGGAAAAAACGCACGTCGTTCGTCGCCGCCGGCTGCGTGTCCACCTGCACCACCGCCGCCGTCGAAACCCACGCCGACCAGTCGCTCCACGACCCTCCCACCTCCGTCGCCACCTGCACCCGGTAACTGCGCTGGCTGACCACACCGGCCAGGGTATCGGTCACGAAAAACGGCGGCTCCGCCGCGCCACCCGGGACATCCGCCGCCGCGCCCAAAAAGGCCAGCAACTGCGCATCCGACACGCTGCCCGGATCCGACAGGTTTGCCCCGACCAACTCGGTCGGCACCATCGGCCGCGCATACCGTATGTAGTCAAACGCCGCCACCAGATCGGGCACAGCCCCGCTCAAAACCGAGCTGTTCAGCAGCACTGCGCCGTTGGTCAGGACCAGCTGATTGTTGTTGGGATATCCGGCCGCGAAACACGTGTCCCAATCCGTGTACACCGTGAGGCCGGCCTGCATCGTCTCCGGAAAATCGGCACGGTGGTAACGCCGGTGGACTACCCAGGGTTGGCCCTCCTCACGCCGCAGGGTGATGATGTGCGGACCAATACGCGCCACCTGGATCGCCGCACGGGTGGCCGGAGTATCGGTGACATCCAGGATCGAAACACTGTTGATCGTCGTCTTGACTTCGAACTGGAACAACGCGGTGGTCCGGTTGGCTGCACCCATCGACAGGAACACGTAGTTCTGCCCGTTCGGGGTCCACTGGGCCGGCGATGTCATCGCCCGCGGCGTCCGGACCATGATGCCCGCCAAGGAATAATCCCGCTCCGGTCGCCCCGTTCCCGCACGGTTGCGCGGCTCGACATGGGTGGTAACCACGAAGTCACCGGTCACGGTTTTGTAGGTCAGCTCACCCCGCCACTCGGCAAACCACGAGCTGGAATAGGGAACCATGACCAGATGGCCCGCGCGGGTGGTATTGATGTCGAAGACCTCCAGCACATCGTTGCCCCACCCTTCGGCCGCGACGATACGCGACCACGCGGCCAGTGAACCCGCGTCATCGAACTCATCGCTAAGGCCGGTTAGTGACTGGGATTCGCCTCGCTGCGGGTAGCCGAGCAGCCCAAGCAACGCAAGCGCCACCCACATCCGGTTACGGATCCGTCGGGGTGCCTTCATCGGAACCATCCCCTGAACCGGTGGCCAACCGCATGCGCGATCGCATGGCCCACAACAAACCGGCCACCATGACAAACAGGTTCATCGAACTCGGCTCCGGAATCACGACAAAATTGTTATAGTTGGTGGCTGCGAGCTGCTGGTTCTGGTCAAACTGCACCGTGGCCACACCCAGCGTCACCCCGAGCTGGAACATCGACGAGGTACCCCAACGAACCATTCCGGTAACCGGATCGCTGTTGGTGTTGAAGTAACGGATGTAGACATAATTGATGTTGTCGGATTCGTAGGGCACGGTGACGAAAAACGTGCCGGAGTTGCTGATTGAATTCAGCGGGATCTGGATGCGGGCGAGGATGACGTCATCCCCCAGAACGGAATCTGCGATCAGGTTGGTTCCACCAAACGTGATCAACCCATCATTGATGTTGTCACCCGAACCAACGATGTAGACCCACGACCCGTCAGCCAACGGCGTCGTCAAGTCATCCTGCACGATCGCCATATCGACGTACGCATCCAAATCGACGATCAGAGCCTCGGCTTTCCCAGTCACCAACACGAGCCCCAAAACTCCTGCCAGCAGTACCTTCGCAGCCAGACCCCAACCCTTACCCCACGTTGTGGTGTGTAGTCTCATCGCCTACCCCCTATCATGAGCAAGGCCAATGCCAACATGCAATACCCGTATGTTTAGTTGTATGTGAGGTGCTTTTTTACGAGTATAACGACTAATTGTACATTATTGTACACTTCGGCGTGCCAATTTGTACGCCCTTCCTCTCACCGCCGAAAATCCCTTGTTCAAAATTGGAAAATCAGCCGTGGGCCCTACCGGCGGTACTTTTGACATGGATTTGCCGGTTGAATCATGAATACTCCGACCATGACGTCACGCTCCCCATCCCCGCGGGAGAGGAAAGGGTATGCCTCTCCAATTGTTCACGGTGCCGCCCGCTTCACCGTCCTCGACCCGGGCTTGATCCGCCTGGAATTCGCACCGGATCTCACTTTTGCGGATGCCCCCAGCCTGACCGCCCTGCGACCCGAGCCGTCACCCATCGACATCCACGTGCAGCGCCGCGGCCATACCCTGACCCTGCGCACCGACCGCCTGGTGCTGACCTACCGCGACTCCCCCTCCGGCTTTACCGCCCGCACCCTGTCCATTCGCTTCCGTCACCTCGGCGGTTGGTCCACCTGGCGGTACGGCCAGACCGACCGCGGCAACCTTGGCGGCACCATCCGCACCCTCGACGGCGCAATCGGCGACCAACTCTGGTTGTGGAAACAAAACGAACAAGGCCACTGGACTCCCGACCGCAAAGTGCCGATCGACCTTGGTCACGGCGTACTCTCGCGCGACGGCTGGGCCGTGATCGATGATCACCGCAGTGTCCTCCTGACCCCGCGCCCCGACGCCTTCACCCCCTGGCCCACCCCGCGCACCTCTCCCGATCACCAGGATTTCTTTTTCTTCGGCTTTGGCCGCGATTACAAATCCGCCCTCGCCGCCGCCTCCCGCGTGTTCGGCCGCATGCCCCTGCCCCCGCGCTACACCCTCGGCTACTGGTACTCGCGCTATTGGGCCTACACCGACCGCGAGATCGAAGCCATGATCGACCAGTTCGACCGGATGAAACTGCCGATCGATGTCATGGTCATCGACATGGACTGGCACCTTCAGGGCTGGACCGGCTACACGTGGGACCCCGATTATTTTCCCGATCCGACCGCGCTGCTGCGCGACCTCCGCCGCCGCGGCATCAAGATCACCCTGAACCTCCATCCCGCCGATGGCGTCGGCCCCCACGAAGCCGCATTCCCCGCGATGTGCCGCGACCTCGGCCTCGACCCCGCCACCACACAACGCATCCCGTTCGACTGCACCAACCCCGCCTTCATCGCCGCCTACTTCAAACACCTCCACCACCCCGAGGAACGCCGCGGCGTGGACTTCTGGTGGATGGACTGGCAACAAGGCCACACCACGTCCATCGAAGGTCTCGACCCGCTGCCGTGGCTAAACCACCTGCACTGGACCGATCAGGAACGCAACCGCCCCGGACGCCGCCCGCTGAACTTCAGCCGCTATGGCGGCCCCGGCTCCGGCCGCTACCCCGTTGGCTTTTCCGGCGATACCCATTCGACCTGGGAGTCACTCGCCTACCAACCGCACTTCACCGCCACCGCCTCGAACATCCTCTACGGTACCTGGAGCCACGACATCGGCGGCCACCAACCCGGACCGATCGGCGGCGAACTCTACACCCGCTGGATCCAGTTCGGCGTGTTCTCTCCCATCCTGCGCACCCACACGTCCAAAAACCGCGAGGCCGAACGCCGCGTCTGGCTTTACCCCGAACCGTACCGCGACGTGATGGCCGACGCGCTGCGCCTCCGCTACCGCCTCACCCCGTACATCTACACCGAAATGCGCCGCGCCACCGACACCGCCGTCGGCCTGCTGCGCCCGATGTACTACGAATCACCCCGCGCCCCGGAAGCCTATTCCGCCCGCCACCAATATTACTTCGGCGACGCGATGATCGCCGCCCCGGTCACCGCCCCCGTCGAGG
>CALBHI010000448.1 GCA_937894535.1 uncultured Verrucomicrobiota bacterium | reverse complement strand
GTCAATGCGGGCTTGGACCGGGCGGGTTTTTTGCTTTGCCGGATTTCCGGTGCTCGTGTAGGTTTTCCGCTCGGTTTGAACCAGAAAGCCACACAGAACCATGAGAATTTTGTCCGGTATCCAGCCTTCGGGTAAACTCCACGTCGGCAACTACTTCGGCATGATGAAGCCGGCACTCGAGCTGCAGGAACAGGGGGAGGCCTTCCTGTTCATCGCCGATTACCATGCCTTGACCACGGTGCGCGATCCGGCCTTGCTGCGTCAGGCTACCCGGGATGTCGCCCTTGATTTCCTGGCCTGCGGGCTGGATCCGCGGCGCACCGCCTTTTACCGGCAGAGCGATGTTCCGGAGGTGACCGAGCTGGCCTGGCTGTTGTCGGTGGTGACGCCGATGGGGTTGTTGGAGCGGTGCCATTCCTACAAGGACAAGACAGCGCACGGGATCGTGCCCAGCCACGGTCTGTTTGCCTATCCGGTGTTGATGGCGGCGGACATTCTCAGCGTCAATGCGGATATCGTTCCGGTCGGGCGCGACCAGAAACAGCACATCGAGGTCACCCGCGATATCGCGGTGAAGTTCAACCTCCAGTACGGAGAGACCTTCAAGATTCCGGAGCCGCGTATCCAGGACCATGTCGCGGTCGTGCCCGGCACCGACGGACAGAAGATGTCCAAGTCCTACAACAACACCATCGAGATTTTCGGCAAGCCGAACGAGGTGCGGGCGACCATCATGCGCATCGTCACCGACAGCAAGACGGTCGAGGAGTCCAAGGATCCCGACACCTGCAACGTGTTCAAGCTGTTCTCGCTGTTCGCCGACGAGGCACAGCGCCAGGATCTTGCCGCGCGTTACCGGCAGGGTGGCCTTGGTTATGGCCAGGCCAAAAAGGAATTGCATGCCCTGTTCGAAGCGCACTTCGAGCCGTTGCGCCGCAAACGCGAGGAGCTGGAGAGCAACCTCGATTACGTCGAGCAGGTGCTCGGTGATGGTGCCCGTCGGGCCAAGGTCGAGGTGGGCGAGGTGCTGCACCGCGCCCGCCGGGCCGTGGGGTTGGAGTAGCCATGGGCACGACCGATCCCTACAAGGTGGAACTCGACGTGTTCGAGGGCCCGCTCGACCTGTTGTTGTACCTCATCAAGCAGGACGAGGTGGACATCTACGATATCCCGATTGAACGCATCACCAACCAGTACATGCAGTACCTGGATGTGATGAAGATGCTCGACCTCAACATCGCCGGCGAGTTCATCGTCATGGCGGCGACGTTGATGATGATCAAGAGCCGCATGTTGCTGCCGGTCGAGGAGCGGCCGGAGATGGAGGACGAGGAGGACCCTCGCTGGGACCTGGTGCGCCAGCTTGTCGAATACAAGAAATTCAAGGATGCGGCGAACCACCTCGGCGACCTCGAAGCGCGGCAGGAGAACATGTTCGCGCGTTCGGGTGAGGGCATCCAGCTCGGCCCGGAACCGGACATCTCGCTCGAGGATGTCAGCATCTTCGACTTGATCAGCGCGTTTAACGAGGCCTTGCGGAAGGCCCCGCGCGAAGAGCTCAAGGAAATCTTCGCGGAAAAATTCACCGTGGCGGAAAAGATCGACGTCATTGTCGGTATCATGCGCAGCAAGGGCCGCGCGAGCCTTTCCCGCCTGCTCGCCGGCATGACGCACCGGTACGAAATGGTGTGTACCTTTCTCGCCATTCTCGAGTTGATCCGCCTCAAGCAGATACGAGCCAAGCAGAGCGACCATTTTGGCGACATCGACCTTGTACCGGTCGAGGAACCATAAACCAGGAATTCTATGACCGACATGAACGTCATCCCCGAGCTGAAGCAGATCATCGGCGCCCTGTTGTTCGCCGCGCGCGAACCGATCGCCTTCGACACGATCCGCAAGACCCTGCGCGACGCCGCCAAGCAATACGAGGGGCCGGTGCAGGATTTCGCCAAGGCGAGCGATGAGGATATCCACGCGGCGCTCAAACAGCTCAACGAGGATCTCACCCGCAACCATGTCGGGATCCACATCGGCGAGGTGGCCAACGGCTACCGCCTGCAGAACGATCTCAACTGCGGTTTGTGGATTCGCCAGATGCTGGAAAAGGGACGCAACAACCGGCTCAGCAAGCCGGCGCTGGAAACCCTCGCCATCATCGCCTACCGTCAACCGTGCACCCGTTCGGAAATCGAGTCGGTGCGCGGGGTCGCGGTCGATGCGATCCTGAAAAACCTCATGGAAATGCAACTCGTGAAGGCGGCCGGCCGCAGCGAGTTGCCGGGGCGTCCCTGGCTTTTCGCCACCACCCAGAAGTTTCTCGAATACTTCGGGCTCAAGGACGTGAAAGATCTGCCCGGTATCGAGGAGCTGCGGCGCATGGAGAAGGCCCAGGCCGAAGCCAAGCGCAACGAGGCGATCGAGAAGGCCGTGCAAGCGGATAACGAAACCAATCCGGAGCTTCCGCTCGGTGATCGGCCGGCGGAACCGCCGCCGGAAAAAACGGACGAGGCCGACCCCGTGATGGACGGGGAGGAGGACGGTATGAACACGCAAGACGACGAAGCGGCCGACGAGGAAGAAGCGGAAGACGTGTATGAGGAGGATGAAGAGGAGGAATTCGACGACGACGAGGATGAAGAGGACGAGGATGACGTCGATGAAGAGGATGATGCGTCCGATGAAGACGAGGATGTAGAGGACGAAGAGGAAGAATACGACGACGAGGATGAGGACGACGAAGACGACGAGGACGATGAGGAGGATGAGGACGACGAAGACGA
>CALBHI010000447.1 GCA_937894535.1 uncultured Verrucomicrobiota bacterium | reverse complement strand
AGTGCGGCCGAGCAGACGCTGGTCCGCGACGGCGCGCATTATCGGATTTCGCTCAAACGCGAAGTCTCGGAGGATCCATTGCCGGACACCTTCACCGCCGTACTGGTCGCCGAACCGTCGCTCGCCCGTGATGCATCGCGCAGTGGTCTCGAGATCGCCATCCCCTTCGGCACCGCGCCATCGGCATCCGCCGCGCCGATCGCTGCGGCCACCATACCCGCCACGGCCGCCGTGCCACCCTCGCTCGGCTTCATCGTCCTGTCGGCCTTTCTCGGGGGCATGATCCTCAACCTGATGCCGTGCGTGTTCCCGGTGATCTCGCTGAAAATCCTCGGCTTCGTCAACCAGGCCGGGGAAAACCCGCGCACGGTCTGGCACCATGGTCTGGTCTTTGCCGCCGGGGTGCTGGTGTCCTTCTGGATCCTCGCCGGGCTGCTGATCGTGTTGCGCGCGACCGGCGCGGGTATTGGCTGGGGATTCCAACTCCAATCGCCCGCCGCGCTGATCGCCTTATCGCTGGTTTTTTTCGTCCTCGCCCTGAACCTGTTCGGCGTGTTCGAATTCGGCCTGTCGCTCACCAGCGCGGGCGGCAACGTCACCCAGAAGCAGGGCTGGTCGGGCTCATTCTTCAGCGGTTTTCTCGCCACCGTGATCGCCACGCCCTGCACGGCACCGTTCATGGGTGTTGCGCTCGGTTATGCCCTGACCCAGCCGCCGCTGGTCGCCTTCGTCGTCTTCACCTCGCTCGCCCTCGGCATGTCGTTCCCCTACCTGCTCCTGTCGCGGTATCCGGCGCTGCTCAAGAAGCTACCGCGTCCCGGCGCGTGGATGGAGACGATGAAGCAGGTCATGGGCTTTTTCCTGCTCGCCACGGTGATCTGGTTGTTCTGGGTACTCTCCGCCCTGGTGCATAGCATCACCCTGACCGCGGTGCTGGCCGCCTTCCTGCTCGCCGGGATCGGCACGTGGGTGCTGGGCAAATGGGATATCCTGTCCGGTTCAGCGCGCCAACGTTGGATCGCCCGTACGGCCGGACTGCTCTTCATCGCCGCTGGTGCGGCCACCGCACTGGGTTCGATCCACCGGGCCGAGTCGGCCCCGGAAACCGGCGGCGCGTGGGAGGCGTTTTCCCCCGAGCGCCTCGCCGCCCTGCGCGCCGAGGGCAAACCGGTCTTCATCGATTTCACCGCCAAGTGGTGCCTGACCTGCCAGGTCAACAAACTGACCGTGCTGCGCACCGACGAGGTCATGCAGTCCTTCCGCGACAAGGGCGTGGCGCTCCTGTATGCCGACTGGACCGACGAAAACGAGGTGATCGCCGCCGAACTCGCCCGCCACGGGCGCCAATCGGTTCCCCTGTACGTGCTTTATGACGGAACCCCGGCCGACCCGGTGATCCTGCCTGAACTGCTTACCCGCACGATCGTTGCCGATGCATTGAAATCATTAAAATGAACGGTATGTTGATCCTGTTGTCGAAGCCACAAAACCAAGAACCATCCACCTAAACGGAGGAAACAACATGAAGAAAACCATCGCAACCGCCTTGATTGCCGCGCTGACCGGTTTCGGCGCCTACGCCGAGGACCTCGCCATCGGTGCTGCCGCGCCGGAGTTCACCCTGACCGATACGAAAGGCGTCTCCCACAACCTGAGCGACTTCAAAGGCAAGTTCGTGGTCCTCGAATGGGTCAACCACGGCTGTCCGTTCGTGGTGAAGCATTACTCTGGCGGCAACATGCAGGGCCTGCAGAAGGAATTTACCGACAAGGGCGTGGTTTGGCTGTCGATCTGCTCCTCGGCCGAAGGCAAGCAGGGCTATATGAGCAACGATGAATGGAATGCCGCCATCGAAGAAAAAGGCATCGCCGCCACCGCCACCCTCATCGACGAGGACGGCACGGTCGGCAAGCTCTACAAAGCCAAGGTCACCCCGCACATGTACATCATCGATGCCGATGGCAACCTGATCTACCAGGGTGCGATCGATGACAAACGTTCGACCGACGCCGAAGACATCGCCACCTCCGAGAACTACGTCCGCTCGGCCCTCACCGCCGCGCTGGCCGGCGAACCGGTGGCCAAATCCGTCACCCAGCCCTACGGCTGCAGCGTGAAGTACAAGTAACGATCATCGCCGGGCGATGATGCAAAAAAAGCCCCGCGGAAACGCGGGGCTTTTCTTTTTGCAATGCGGCCTCTT
>CALBHI010000446.1 GCA_937894535.1 uncultured Verrucomicrobiota bacterium | reverse complement strand
GGACCGGTCCACCGCGCGGGTGCCGAGGCCGAAGACGAGGCGGACCACACCGGCCTTGGGGTCGATGTGTTCGTTCCAGGTGTAGGGGTTGAACGAGAACCCGACGCCGGCGACCTGCGGGTAGAAATGGCGCCCGCGGATTTCGCCGGAGACGCGCATGACCAGCAGGGCCATCTGTTCGTCGCGCTCGAGCAGACCGCGCCGGGCGCGGTAGCGCAGCGCCTCCTCGCTCATCGTGCTGGCATAGATGGTGCGGACGGCCTGGAGGAAGTCCTCGAGGCGTTTCTCGCGCGAGCCCTGGTTGACGCAGAACACGCTTTCGTATTTCCCGGCGAAGGCATTGCCGTAGTTGTCCTCGAGCAGCGAACTCGAGCGCACGATGAACGGCGATTCACCAAAGTAGTCGAGCATCTCGCGGAATTGCTCGATGGTGTAATCGGGGAAGTCGCCACGCAGGATGCGTTCGCGCGCCTCCTCCACGTCGTCGAGGAAGGTTTCGGGGTTGCGCTGTTTCTGGCGGATCCACCAGGCCTTGTTGCGGACCAGAAAGGTGTAGAAGACGTCGGCGCCGATGAAGAACGAGTCGTGGGTCTCCAGCAGGCGGCCGAAACGCGGGTCGGCATTGCGGAGGATGGCGCGGGCGAGCAACATGCCGACGGCCTTGCCGCCGATCAGGCCGATGCCGATCATCCGGTCGCGGATGGCGAAGATGTCGTCGATGGTGAGGTAGCGTTCAACCAGCCGCAGCATGCCTTCATCGCGGGAGAGCACCATGCGGCTCAGTTGGCGGAACAAGGCGTCACGGTCGGATGTTGGCCGCGTGCCGGCGGCGACCTGGTCGCAGACGGTCTGGGCTTCGTTGAAGATGCGGCGCCAGAAACCCATGCGGGTATCCATGCGCAGGCCGGGCCATTTCGAGGCGACGAGCAGGTCGGCCACGATCGCGCTGGCGGTGATCGGGATGAAGTCATCGCCGCGCCAGGCGTGCAGGGTATTCATGACCGAGGTGGAGCGGTACTGGACCTTGATCGGGCGGATATAGAGCTGGTCCTCGTGGCGGAAGATGTCGAGCAGGTACTGGGTGGTGTCGGTGATCGGGCGGGTGGCGAACGAGGCGTGGACGTGGCGTTGGATGGCGAAGTAGGTGACGGTTTCGAGGTCGAGCAGGCGGGGGCAGGTCAGCATGAAGAAGTTGCCGAGCATCTGGTCGGCGCGCCAGATGGCGGCGAGATCGGACAGGCAGTCGAAGACGTAGATCGCGCCGAGGCCGGCTTCGCCGATGACGTCGTGGACCTCGGTGGTGAACTGTTCGAAGCCGAGTTCCGGGCGGGGGCGGTGGATCTCCGCGCCGAAGTCGTCGGGCAGCAGTTGGGGGTGGGAGGCGAAACGGAAATAGATCAACCGCTGGCCTTGGCGGCGCGCCGCTTCGGCGTAGGGCCGCACCAGGGCGCGGTAGTCCTCGATGTGGTCGATCTGCCAGACGATGTTGTCGCCGGGCATGACGCCCTTCAGTACGCGGTCCAAGCCGGGCAGGCCGGTGGTCATGTTGCGCGGATCGCGGTGTGGGTTTTCAGTCATCGCGTGGCTCCAGTATCACGCCGGCGGCAAACCGTCGCAAGCGAAAGCGTGGTGGCCCGGCGCGGATGATCGGTTACGCATCGGCGTCGCTCCGCTCGCCGATAAAGGCGGGGAGCATCATCTGGGTTGCGTCGATTCGTTGTCCGTACAGGATGACAAGTACGGCTGATCCGGTGTGCCGTGACGTGGGCCCGATTATCCATCCGCGGTTCTTGGTTTTACACCACGCCCTGGTCGAGCATGCAGTCGGCGACTTTGGTGAAGCCGGCGATGTTGGCGCCGATCACGTAGTTGCCGGGGTGTCCGTATTCCTTGGCGGTGTCGTGGCAGTTGCGGTGGATGTTGACCATGATGGCGTGGAGTTTCTGGTCCACTTCCTCGCGGGTCCAGGCGAGGCGCATCGAGTTCTGGCTCATTTCGAGGCCGGAGGTTGAAACGCCGCCGGCGTTGGCGGCCTTGCCGGGACCGTAGAGGATATTTGCTTCGAGGAACGCGTCCACGGCGGCGGGGGTGCTCGGCATGTTCGCGCCTTCGCTGACCAGGGTGCAGCCGTTCTTGAGCAGGGTCTTGGCGTCTTCGCCGGAGATCTCGTTCTGGGTCGCGCTGGGGAACGCGCAGTCGCACGGGACGTTCCACGGGCGATCACCTTCAAGGTAGGCGCACTTGAAGTGGTCGGCATATTCCTTGATGCGGCCGCGCTTCACGTTCTTCAGATTCATGGCCCAGGCGAGTTTTTCCGGGGTGATGCCGTCGGTATCATAAACGGTGCCGGCGGAGTCGGACAGGGTGACGGCCTTCGCGCCGAACTGGTTGAGTTTTTCCACGGTGTACTGGGCGACGTTGCCGGAGCCGGAGACGGCACAGACCTTGCCGGCGAGGTGTTCGCCCCGCGTCTTGAGCATCTCCTCGGCAAAATACACCGCGCCATAACCGGTCGCCTCGGGGCGGATCAGCGAGCCACCCCACTTCAGGCCCTTGCCGGTCAGCACGCCGGTGAACTCGTTGCGGAGCCGTTTATACTGGCCGAACATGTAGCCGATTTCGCGGGCACCGACGCCGATGTCGCCGGCCGGGACGTCGGTATCGGGACCGATGTGGCGTTGCAATTCCGTCATGAAACTCTGGCAGAAGCGCATCACCTCGCCGTCGGACTTGCCCTTCGGGTCGAAATCAGAGCCGCCCTTACCGCCGCCCATGGGCAGGGTGGTCAGGGAGTTCTTGAACACCTGCTCGAAGCCGAGGAACTTCAGGATGCTCAGGTTCACGCTGGGGTGAAAACGCAGGCCGCCCTTGTAGGGTCCGATCGCGCTGTTGAACTCGATGCGGAATCCGCGGTTCACCTGCACCTGGCCCAGGTCATCGGTCCAGGGGACGCGAAAGATGATCTGGCGTTCAGGTTCCACGATCCGCTCCAGGATGCGGCCGTCGCGGTACTTGCGGTTGCGCTCGATCACCACCTCCAGCGACTCCAGCACTTCGCGCACGGCTTGCAGGAACTCCGGCTCCCCGGCATTGCGTCGGGCTACCAGGTCAATTACCTCGTGAATCACACTCATGGTCGTATCCTTCGTTGAACGGTATATGGTTTCCCTGTTGAACAGGCTGGATCATTGATAACAAGGGAGTTGCGTGGCGCGATAGGGGAAAGAAGCGGCAATCTTGCCGTATACGTTGGTTTCGTTATGCTGGGGGGCGCGGTTAAATGGCCGATGGAAAGGAAACGACGATGCGGGACGTGGCAGGAATCCGGGAGGCGGTGTTGCGGGTGTTGGTAGAGGCGGGGCGGCCGATGGGGGCGGCGGCGGTGGCGGAGCGTTTGTCGGTGGCGGGGGTACAGCCGCGAACGGTCCGGTATCATTTGTTGCGGTTGGACCGGGAGGGGTTGACGCGGCAGGTCAGCCGGCGGCTGGGCCGGGAGGTCACCGACGCGGGGCGGATGGTGGTGCGGGGGGCGGCGGTGGTGCGCCGGGTGGGGGTGATGTCGGCGCGCATCGAGGGGCTGGCGGT
>CALBHI010000445.1 GCA_937894535.1 uncultured Verrucomicrobiota bacterium | reverse complement strand
GGTGATGTACATTAGACATGATGCCATTGTGATGGAAAAATGACATCATGATTAAAACCCAAATCCAACTACCTGACGCCCTGTACCAAGAGGTCAAGCGTGTGGCGCGCGAGCGTGAGATCAGCTTGGCCGAAGTCTTGCGGCGCGGGGCGGAGTATATCACCCAAGCCTATCCGCCGGTTGATCGCACGTCAAAAGACGTGGATCTGCCGGGTCCTTTCAACGTCGGGCTTGCCGACGACCCCTTTTCCAACAACAACTGGCGCTACCATCTGCATGAACGGGTCGCTCCAACGGCCCGGGAACACCGGAGCAACCGATACGGTAAACGGGGCGGAAAGCGGAAATGATTTCCTTTGATACCAATGTATTGTTCACCGCGCTGGAGTCTTCCGCGCCGGGACACCGAAAGGCCCGCGCCTTGCTCGACGACCATGCCTCCAATCACCAGGTGGCCCTCTGCGAGCTGGTCCTGATGGAAACCTACTGCCTGCTGCGCAATCCCGCCGTTGCACGAAAGCCTCTATCAGCCGAAGCAGCGGCCGCCGCCATGCAAATGCTTCGCCGCCATCGCACATGGAGGATCGTCGACTACGTTCCGAACGTGGCGGAGTCCCTCTGGGTCGAAGCGGCCAAACCCGGTTTTGCCTTTCGGAAAATCTACGATGCCCGAATCGCCCTGACCCTGCGCCACCATGGCGTAACGGATCTTGCTACACGAAACATCCGTGACTTCCAGGGGTTCGGATTCAAACGCGTGTGGAACCCCTTGGACTAGCGTTTGCCTCTCTCGGCAGGCGCATGTTGAACAATCGTCCGCGGTATTGGACCACGTATCGCAACATCCCCATCAACCATAAACCATCAACCATGCCTCCCTCCCCATTCCCCATTGATCCCGCCCCCTCCCTTGAGGTACCCTCGCCGCACACCATGACCGAATCACCTCCCCAACGTATTGTCGCCATCGTCGGCCGCCCCAATGTGGGCAAGTCCGCGATGTTCAACCGCATCATCGGCCGCCGCCTGTCCATCGTGCACGAGCAGGCCGGGGTAACCCGCGACCGCGTGTCGGCCGAGGCGATCTGGAACAACCAGGCGTTCGAGTTGATCGACACCGGCGGCTTGGGGTTCATCGACCAGCGCGGCACGCCCGACCAGATCGAGCACAACCTGCGCGAGCAGGCGCTCACGGCGATCGAGGACGCCGCGGTGATCGTCTTCGCGGTGGACATCACTGCCGGCCTGACCCCGCTCGACCGCGAGGTCGCACGCCTGCTGCACGCCTCGAACCGGCCGATCCTGCTCGCCGCGAACAAGGCCGACACCGAGGCCACGGAAAAACTCGCCGACGATTTCCTCTCCCTCGGCTTCCCCGTATTCCCCGTCGCCGCCCTGCACAACCGCGGCTTCGATGCCCTGCTCAACGAAATCCTGCCCCTGCTGCCCGAAGGCGTGCCCCCCGAAAAGAAGGAAGCACTCAAGGTCGCCGTCGTTGGCAAACCGAATGCCGGCAAGTCCTCGTTCATCAACCGGCTCATTCAATCCAACCGCCTGATCGTCTCCGACATCCCCGGCACCACCCGCGACAGCGTGGAGATCCCCTTCACCCTCGAAACCGGCAACACGGTGCGCCATTACGTGCTGATCGATACCGCGGGCCTGCGCCACGTCCGCCGCGAACACACCGCGGTCGAACTGTTCAGCGTCATGCGCTCCAAGACCAGCATCGAAAACGCCGACGTCGTGCTGTTGATGATGGATGCCGAAGTCGGCCCGACCGAGCAGGACAAGAAGATCGCCGCGATGATCACCGAAAACCAGAAGGGCTGCGTCGTCGTCGTCAACAAGTGGGACCTCGCCGAAGGCAAGGTCACCCAGGAGGACTACGAGGAAGCCATGCGCAAGGCGATGCCCTTCCTCAACTACGCCCCGGTCGTCTTCATCTCCGCCGAAACCGGCCTGAACGTGAAGAAATGCCTGCGCATCATCGACACCGTGGCCGCCAACATCGATGCCACCCTCACCACCGGTGCGCTCAACCGCGTACTCCACCGCGCCGCCGACCGGCTGCCCGCTCCGGCCAGTGGCGCCGGCGGCGTCCGCTTCAAGATCTACTACGCCACCCAGATCGGCAACCGGCCGATCCGCATCAACATCTTCGCCAACCAGCCGCGCGCCCTCGTCCCCTCCTACCGGCTCTACCTGATGAACCAGCTCCGCGCGGCCTACGGCCTCGTCGGCGCCCCCATCGTCTGCGCCTTCAAATCCAGCCACGGCGACCCGGAACAGGACGAAAACAACCGCCGGAAACGCCCCTCCCGGAAGCACACCGACCGCTCCGGAAAATCCCGACGCTGACGTAAACCGCCACGCGGTGAACGACTTGTAAACGGGTAGTTTTTTTAACAAAATATTCCTTGTTTCACCACTACAGGTAGCGGTATTTGTTAACACCCTGTTAGAAAGCGCCTATATGTTGGGGTGGCGCTTCTGTAACAGGTTGTGTTTAAGTTTGTTACAACAACCGTTCACTAGGAGGGACAAGGCAATGCTCGAAACTCGCGACGGCGCTCGCTCGGTGGCCAAAAACCGCACCATTTCCACGATCAAGGCGACAGGACACCGGGGAGCCAACCGCAAAGCGGCCAAGCCGACCGCCGCCCCGGCCAAGGGCCTGAGTTTCCAGCGCGTGTTCAGCACCGCCGGGGTCAACCCGTTTGACCAGGTCGAGTGGGAGAAACGCAAGGCCTCGATCACCGACGACAAGGGCAAGGTGATCTTCGAGCAGAAGGACATCGAGATCCCCAAGAGCTGGTCGATGCTGGCCACCAACGTCGTCGCCTCGAAGTACTTTTACGGCGACGTGAACAAGAGCGAACGCGAATACTCGATCCGCCAGCTCGTCCACCGCGTCACCAACACCATCACCACCTGGGGCCTCAAGGACGGCTACTTCAAGACCCCGGCCGACGCCGAGGTGTTCTACAACGAACTGACCTTCCTCTGCCTGAACCAGTACGGCGCCTTCAACTCCCCGGTCTGGTTCAACTGCGGCCTGTACCAGGAATATGGCATCGGCAAGGAAAGCGGCACCGGCAACTATTTCTATGACCGCGCGACCCGGACGATCAAGCAGGCCTCCACCCAGTACGAATACCCCCAGTGCTCCGCCTGCTTCATCCAGTCGGTCGACGACACGATGGAAAGCATCATGGAACTGGCCCGCAGCGAGGCCATGCTGTTCAAGTTCGGCAGCGGCACCGGCTCCGACCTCTCGACCATCCGCAGCAGCCGCGAGCTGATGAGCGGCGGCGGCAAGCCCAGCGGCCCGCTGTCCTTCCTGCGCGTGTACGACGCGATCGCCAGCGTGGTGAAGTCGGGCGGCAAGACCCGCCGCGCCGCGAAGATGAACACGCTGAAGGACTGGCACCCCGACATCAAGGACTTCATCGACGCCAAGCCGAACGAGGAAAAGAAGGCCTGGGCGCTGATCGAGCAGGGCTACTCGGGCGACTTCAACGGCGATGCCTACGGCTCGGTCTGCTTCCAGAACGAGAACCTCAGCGTCCGCGTCACCGACAAGTTCCTCCAGGCCGTGGTCGATGACAAGGAATGGCAGACCCACTGGGTGACCAATCCGGCCAAACCCGGCCCGACCTACCGCGCCCGCGACATCATGAAGTGGATCTCCGAAGGCACCTGGCTCTGCGGCGACCCCGGCATGCAGTACGAGGACACCATCCAGAAGTGGCACACCTGCAAGACCACCGGCCGGATCAACTCCTCGAATCCGTGCAGCGAATACATGTTCCTCGACGACACCGCCTGCAACCTCGCCTCGCTGAACCTGATGAAGTTCATGCGCCCGAACGGCGAGTTCGATGTCGAGACCTTCAAGGCCGCCGTGCGCGTGTTCATCACCGCCCAGGAGATCATCGTCGACAACGCGAGCTACCCGACCGAACGCATCGCGATGAACAGCCACATCTACCGCACCCTCGGCCTCGGCTACGCCAACCTCGGCGGACTGCTGATGTCCCTCGGCCTGCCCTACGACAGCGAGGAGGGCCGTTCCATCGCCGCCGCCATCACCGCGATCATGCACTGCCACGCCTACACCCAGTCGGCGGAGATCTCCGGCATCCTCGGCGCGTTCGAGGACTACGAGCGCAACCGCACCGACATGCTCGAGGTCATGGGCATGCACCGCGACTATGCCTACAAGATCCACACCTCCTGCCCGTCCTCGCTGCGCGATGCCGCCAAGCAGTGCGCCGACGAGGCCCTCGAGGCCGGTCGCCGCCACGGCTACCGCAACGCCCAGGTGACCGTGCTGGCCCCGACCGGCACCATCGGCTTCATGATGGATTGCGACACCACCGGCGTCGAACCCGACATCGCCCTGGTGAAGTACAAACTGCTCGCCGGCGGCGGCATGCTGAAGATCGTCAACCGCACCGTGCGCCCCGCCCTGGAACGCCTCGGCTACACCAAGGACCAGATCACCAAGATCATCCAGTACATCGACGAGCACGACACCATCGAAGGCGCGCCCGAACTGAAGGACGCCCACCTCGAGGTGTTCGACTGCGCCTTCAAGCCGCGCAACGGCTTCCGCTACATCCCCTACACCGCCCACGTCCGCATGATGGCCGCGGTGCAACCGTTCCTCTCCGGCGCGATCAGCAAGACGGTGAACATGCCGAACGAGGCCACCGCCGAGCAGATCGCCGAGACCTACCTCGAAGGCTGGCGCCTCGGCCTGAAGGCCCTGGCCATCTACCGCGACGGCTGCAAGCGCAGCCAGCCGGTGAACACCGGCAAGACCGAGGCGAAAAAGGTCGAGGCCGCGCCGAAGGAGGAGGAGCACCACGCCTCCGGCAACGGCTCCAAGGCCCGCCCGCTGCGCCGCCGCATGCCCAGCACCCGCCACTCGGTCACCCACAAGTTCGACATCGCCGGCCACGAGGGCTACCTCACCGTCGGCCTGTACGACGACTCGACCCCCGGCGAACTGTTCATCACCATGGCCAAGGAAGGCAGCACGGTCGGCGGCCTGATGGACGCCTTCGGCACCGCGATCTCGATGTGCCTGCAGTACGGCGTGCCGGTCAAGTCGCTGGTCGAGAAATTCGCCCACACCCGGTTCGAGCCGAGCGGGTTCACCAAGAACCCCGACATCCCGATCGCCAAGTCCCTGCCCGATTACATCTTCCGCTGGTTCGGCCAGACCTTCATGGATGGCTACAAGGACCCGTCCGCGACCCGGACCCTGGCGGCGGAAACCGAAAGCAGCAAGGCCTCCCCTTCACCGGCCCCGGTGGCGGCCGTCACCGAGACCCTCCCGCCACCGGGCAAGCCGGCGACGTCCGACAAGCCGCGCATCGATGACCAGTTCCAGCACTTCATGGAAGACGCCCCGGTGTGCGACAACTGCGGATCGATCACCGTGCGCAACGGCGCCTGCTACCGCTGCTTCAACTGCGGCAACTCGATGGGTTGTTCGTAATCCAGCATCCAACGCTGTGCTGAAGGCGGTCCGGGGCGAAAGCTCCGGGCCGCTTTTTGTTTTTACCACCCGCTTCGCGAGAGGAAGAGGAGGAAGATGCGTGTTGATGGCGGTAAATCGCCTGGTTTTCACATGGAAAGATGGTTGGCCCATCTCCTCCCCCTCCTCTTCCTCGAGCGAAGCGGGTGGTAAAAATCTTCTCGCCAAACCATCCCCGGCCGTAAATTCTCCCCGGCCGTATGTGGATCTACCTCGGCATTATCTCCGCCATCCTGCTCGGCCTGTACGACGTGTGCAAGAAGCACGCGCTGAACGGCAATGCGGTGCTGCCGGTGCTGACCCTGTCCACCGTGGCCGGCCTGGTCCCGATGCTGGCCTGCTGGTCGCTCTCCCGGTTCGCCCCCGAGGCCGCGCAGCAGATCGGCCTCTATGTGCCGGTAGCCAACCGCAGCGAGCACCTGCTGCTCCTGCTGAAATCGTTCATCGTCTGCACCTCGTGGGTGCT
>CALBHI010000444.1 GCA_937894535.1 uncultured Verrucomicrobiota bacterium | reverse complement strand
ATCAGCTCCTCGGTGACCCGGCCCTCGCTTTCGGCGATGCCAACGCGCCGCGTGGCGGTCCGGACGTCGAACCGACCCGTTCCAGCTACGAGGAGTGGCTCACCTGGGCCTTCCCGCCGGCGTGGATCGAACAGGGATTGAGCACGGATCCGAACGACGATCCGGATGGTGATGGCTTGACCAACTGGGAAGAATTCCTGGCTGGTACCGATCCGCTCGATGCCATGTCCGATCTCGTCGTTGTCACCGTTCGCCCGTTGGTCAACGGTACCGTCGAGTTGCGGTGGCCCTCGGTTCCCGGTCGTACCTACCGGATCGAACGGGCAGAGAGCATCGCCGGGCCGTTCACCCCGGTGGAAGGGCTTGTGCCCGCCGCCGCTCCGGTGAACACCTGGATCGACGCCCAACCTCTGACCAGTGCGGCATTCTATCGCGTGTTCGTCCAGTAACCGACGGATCACGCCCAGCCGATTAAGGCGCCGGTTTTACCGGCGCCTTTTTTATCCACCTACTTGAATAATGGCAGCACATGGTGTTGCTTCTGCCGTTCATGGAAGAGTTTGTACAAGGATGCTCATTCCGGTTTCACAGATTTAAGAATCGTTTCGACAGCTGGTGAGAAGCACCGGCTTCACCTCGTATGGTGTAAAATGTTTTACCGGGAAGGGATTTGCTGATCACGAAAAATAGTGCATGTGCTGAACCCCTTGATCGTGCCTGCTCGCATCATCTGTAAAACACCTGTAATCAACGTTCTAGGATAAGAATACATCGTGAGACGAACCGCCAGGCAAAAAGTCATGCGTTTTACTGCGGTTGGTGCCCGGAAAGGCTGGCCCGCTTCTTGCTTAAGATAGTAGCCGAAGACAAACAGGTACATGCGATGAGCAAGGGAATGAACATGATGAATCGGGGTGGAATAGCAGGGGTCGCGGGTGCGATGGCCTTGTGGGTCTGTCTTCCTGTGTTGGCCTCGGCGACGCCGTCGGCCAAGGTCATGGTTAAGGACGACGGTTTTTATCGTGTCACCAAGGCCCAGTTGGCCTCTGTTTTGGGGATGACGGAATCGAATGTCGCCGCTACGGCCTTGTCCGTCAAAAACGTCGGCCGGAGCGTTCCGGCTATTCGGGACAATGGCGATGTGGTGTTTTTCGGCCACCGTATTGATTCACAGTTCACGGATGAAAACGTATACGTCGTTGAGGCGGGAGCCGCCGTTGCTCCGGCCCCCCAGGCCGTGACCAACGGTTCTACACCGTTCGCCGGATCCTTCAGCGAGCAACGTCGTGCGGAAAGCCAGTCGATATTCCGTGCCGACATCATCCGGGTGGCTGGTCAGGAAAGCGAAGATCCCATTTACTGGCGGTTGCTTTCGAGCGGGCTGTCCACGAGCAATTTCAACGCCACGGTAGCCTTGAGCAGTGTTGCTCCGGCGACGGGTGGGTCATTGACCATCCGGGTGAAAGGCGCTACGGACATCGCCGGTCGTTACTACCATCGGGCCCGGGTCATCCTGAACAACACCTTGTTGGGCACGGTGGACTTTGAGGGATTGGACGCTGCCACGGCGACCTTCTCGGTTCCCTCGGGTTTGTTCACCAGCGGCAACAACACGATCCGGGTGCAAAGCAATCCGCCCAGCGGCACCACGTTTGACAGCTTCTATCTTGATTACATCGACGCCTCGTATGCCCGGTTGTATGTGGCCCAAACCAACCGGTTGATCATGAATGTCACGCCGGGATCGGTGGAGGTTTCCTCGCTGAACAACTCCAACCTGCTGGTCTGGAATGTGACCGATCCCTGGTCGCCGAAAAGCCTCGTCGGATACCAGCTATCGGCCGCCGGCACGAACCACAAGGTGAACTTCTCCACCTCGATCACCGGCCGTTATGCCGTAGTGCGGTTGGGCGCCGAACTCGCTCCCGCCCGCCTGAGCACCGGTTCGGTGGTGAACCTCCGGTCTCCCACCTGGCACCTTGACCACCTGACCATCGCGCAGCCCTCGTTGCTCGAGTCGGCCCAAACCATCAAGAACCACCGCATCGCCCAAGGCTTGTTGGCGGAGTTGATCTCTGTCGATGACGTGTACGACAACTTCAATTTCGGCATCCGTGACCCGCGCGCCTTGCAGGCGTTCCTCGGTTATGCCTACCGCACCTGGTCGAAATACCCCAACTACGTGTTCCTGCTGGGCGATGGCTCACTGGACTACAAAAACGGCTTGGGTACGGCTGATTCCGGAATACCCTCCTTGCCCGTCGTAGTGAACAGCGGCATGTACGCCAGCGACTACCTGTTCGGTGATATTGACAACGACGGTAACGTGGAGATCGCCGTTGGCCGTTTGCCGGTAAGCGCCGTATCGAACGTGAACCAGTTTGCGCAGAAGATGATCAACTACGAAACCGGCGGTAACTGGCGCACCAACACCATGATTACCACCGATCTGAGCGATTTCGCCGGTGATTTCTACGGCGACGGAAACTACCTTGAGCAATCGATCGTGGATCGTCAGGTACACCGGGCCGACATGGATCTTCTTGGTGCCACGCTGACCCGCGATGAGATCATCGCCGGTGTCAACAACGGCAAGGAAGTGACCGTGTACATCGGCCACGGAACACCGAACCAGCTTTCGCTCCAGTCGATTATCCTGACCTCCGATTCCGTGCTGTTCACCAACAGTGCCGCACCCAGCACGTTCGTGATGATCGGTTGTTTGGTCGGTTCGTTTGCCAACCCCGGGTTTGTCGGCATGGGTGAAAGCCTGATCAACGCAAAGGGTGGGGCATCAGCCCTGATCGCCGCGGCTACCCTGATCTCCGCCGCGGACGGTCGGGTCCTGACCGAGGAATTCCTCGATACCCTGTACACCGAAGGCAAGTCGCGTATCGGTGATGCCTGGATTAAGGGAAAGAACCAATTGACCCTGACCGGTCGTGCCCCGGCCTACAGGGCGTTTCAGTTGCTGGGTGATCCCGGCATGGCGATCGGCGATACCCAAGCTCCCGCCCAGGCACCGGGCCAACCCGGTCGCGGCACCTTTGAAGAATGGAAGACCTGGGCGATTCCTCCCGTGCTCGCAAGCCAGTCAGTCGGACCCAATCCGAACGATGACCCCGATGGCGACCTCGTTGACAACTGGTCGGAATACATGGCTGGTACCGATCCCATGGATCCCGCCTCGTTCCTCGAGATCGTGGAAATCCGCCGGGGTGCTAATCCCTCCGATAAGGTGGTTAGCTGGCCTTCCGTCAACAGCCGTACCTACCGCTTGGAATATGCCACCCAGATCCAGGGGCCCTATACCCTGATCGATACCAATATTCCGGCGACGGTGCCGATCAACTCCTACGCGACCAGCGCCGCCAGCAACGCCCACTTCTTCCGCGTTGTGGTTGAGTAACATCCCGACCTTCCCCGTTCCCAGCGCACCGCCTTTACAACGGGGTAGTCCCTTGCGGTTCGGTTGCGCCAACCCATATGTCGGGACCTTGCGCGGGAGTATATCTAACTATTTCTACGGTAAGGCATTAAGCTGATCCGGGGCGAGGTTGGCAGCGGTTTATCATTTATGGTATTCCCGCTTGAACAATCACCCCTCGTTCTATACGCTGCTCATCATACCGTTTAAGGGGTACCGGATTATGATGTTTACGCGTAATTTCATTTCTTTTCGTGCGTTGCGCAGCTTCCTGTGCCCATTGGTTGTAGCCGTGCTTGGCCTTGGTGGCATGGCCAGTGAAACACGGGCCAACGTCATTGGTGACTTCGTCTGGAACGATCTTAATACGAATGGATTGCAGAACGTCGGTGAACCTGGCTTAAGCGGGGTAATCGTCACCCTGTATGACGGTGCGAGCAACTTCGTCGGCAGCACCTCGACCGACACCAACGGTTTTTACGCCTTCAACAATCCAAGCAACGGCGTCTATTTCGTCGGATTCATTCCCCCTCTTGGATTTACGTTCACAACCAACAATGTTGGCGCGGATGACAATCTGGATAGTGATGTCGCGACACCGGCGGGGTTTACCCTGCCGTTTGTGTTTACCGGTACTGCGATCACCAACATTGACGCGGGTCTCTACCAGTTCTTCCCCGGCATTCAGATTACCAAGTTGGCCAGCGACGGTACGAATACCGCCGCCGATGGCACGGCCCTGTATGTCACCAATGAAACCGTGGTGACCTATACCTATGTCATCACCAACACCGGTAACACCGCCCTTTCGTTGATTTCGGTCGTAGACGATGTGCTGTTTGATTTCCTCGGCCAATTGGATTGTCCTGATCAACTGCTGCCCGGCGAGTCCGTCACGTTTGTCACCAATGCCGTGATTACCGCCAGTGTGACCAACATCGGTTCCGTGGTGGCGTTCCCGGTTGATCCGAAGACCTGCAACCTGCTGGCCGGGCTGGATCCGGTATCCGATGATGACGATGCCGTGGTCATCCTGGTGAATCCCGGCTACGATATCGTGAAGGAAGTGACCAGCCCGTTGGGTCGCTCTGCCGCCGTAGGCGAAATCCTTGAGTTTACCATTACGATCACCAATACCGGCGATGTGGATCTGGCGACCATCCCGGTCGAGGACATCTACGACACCGCGTTCATCACCTATGTCTCGGCGGTGCCCGCCTCGGATGACAATGTGAATGACGGTGTCATCAACTGGGCCGACATCGGCCCGCTGCCCATCGGCGCAAGCACGACGATCGTGGCGAACTTTACTGCACTGGCCAGTACGCCTGATGGCGAGACCAATACCGTGGTCGCCACCCCGACTACGCCGCCGGAGTTCCCGCCGGTACCGCCCAAGACCAACGAGGTTCCCTATGACATTGTCAACCCGGGATTCTCCATCACCAAAGACATCGTCTCGCCTACTGGCCGGGCTGCGGCAGTCGGTGAGCCGATTGTGTTCTCCTTGACCGTGGTGAATACCGGTGACGTCGATTTTGTGACCCTGCCGCTGGAAGACCGCTACGATACCTTCTTCCTCGCCTATGTCTCCTCGTCACCTGCCTCGGATGACAATGTGAACGATGGCGTAATCAACTGGTCCGATATCGGCCCGCTTCCCGTAGGCGCCAGCACCAGTGTGACCGCGACCTTCACCGCCTTGGCGAGCACCGACAATGACGAGACCAATGCGGTCGTGGCCAGTCCGACCACGCCGCCTGGCAACCCGCCGGTGCCGCCGCGCACCAACGAAGTCCCGTATGACATCAGCAACCCTGGCTACTCGCTGGTCAAATCCGTCGTCGCCCCGATCGGCCGCTCTGCCGCCGTGGGTGAGACCATTACCTTCAGCCTGACCATCGTCAACACCGGCGATGTCACCCTGGTCACCGTGCCGCTCGTCGATACCTTCGATTCCACCTACCTCACCTATGCCAGTGCCGTGCCTCCGGCCGACTCCGTCGCTCCGGGCCTTCTTTCCTGGTTGGATGTCGGCCCGCTGCCGGTGGGCGCCTCGACCTCGGTAACAGTAAACCTGATAGCCCTGGCCAGTTCGTTGAGCCTGCCGGAGACCAATACCGTCGTGGCCAGTCCGACCACGCCACCGACCGAACCCCCGGTGCCGCCGCGCACGAACGACGTGCCGTATGAAATCAGCGATCCGAATTTCGCCGTGTTCAAGACCCTGACCTCGCCGACTGGCCGGGTCGCTCAGGTGGGCGAGACCGTGGTCTTTACCCTTGTCGTGACCAACAACGGCGATGTGACCCTCGTCACGGTCCCTGTCAACGATACGTTCGACGCGACCTACCTCGCCTTTGTCAGTGCGGTTCCGGCCGCCAGCAGCAGCGGTGCCGGTACGGTCGGTTGGAACAATGTCGGACCACTCTCGCCCGGTTCCTCCGCAACGATCACCGTGAATTTCACTGCGTTGGCCAGCACGGTAAACACCGGTACCGAAACCAATACCGTTGTTGCGGCCCCGACCACCCCTCCGGACGAACCTCCGGTTCCGCCGCGCACGAACGACGTTCCCTACGATATCAGCAGCCCCGGCTTTACCGTGACCAAGTCCTTGCTTGCCCCGAGCGGGCGCGCCGCCCAGGTGGGGGAGACGATCACCTTCCAGTTGACGGTGAACAATACCGGCGATGTTGATTTCGTGACCGTGCCGCTCTCCGACACCTTTGATGCCACCTATCTGTCCTTCGTATCGGCCACCCCCGCGGAAACGTCCAGCGGGGCTGGTTCGATTT
>CALBHI010000443.1 GCA_937894535.1 uncultured Verrucomicrobiota bacterium | reverse complement strand
ATACCTCGCGCTGGAAGCGCGAGGTATGTAGCGGGCGGGTGGTCGGATTTGCGGTGATTTCAAGGCGGCGCAGCGGGGGCTGGACTCAAGTCCGCCCCCACTGCGCCAACGCAGAAAGCGCCGTGAATCCGCCCGCACGCCAAGCGGCCTGACGAATCCAGGTATCATCCACTCCCGCCAACAACCACGCCTCCACACACAACCCATGACCCCCACGATTGACCCCCGCTCCAGCGCCACCGTGGCCGTGGCCTGGACCAACCCCGCCTACCCACGCACCGCGCCGTTTCACCCGGACCGCGCCTACCCGGAGTATGACGGCCCGGTCGCCGCCACCCCGAACGGCGTGTACGATGCGGTGCGCTCCGCCCTGCACGAGCTAGGCCTCGACCCCGCCCGCTATGGCACACCAGCCTGGAACCCGATCGGCGCCCTCGTCCCGCCCGGCGCGAAGATCGTGATCAAACCCAACTGGGTGCTCCACGAAAACGAGGGCCCCGGCGGCCGGGACTGCCTCTACACCCACGCCTCGGTCGTCCGCCCGCTGATCGACTTCGCCCTGAAAGCCCAACCCCGGGAACTCGTCATCGGCGATGCCCCCGTCCAGGTCTGCGATCTCCCCGCCTTGCTCGCCGACGGCTTCGACGACCTGTTCGCCTACTACCGTGCGCGCGGGGTCGCCCTCGTCACCAAGGACTTCCGCCGCACCGTCTCGTCCCGCAAACCCGGCGTTCTGGACGTATCGACCGAACAAAAACCGCTTTCCGACTACGTCCTTGTCGACCTCGGCACCCGCAGCCTGCTGGAGCCGATCGCCACCGACGCCGAAAAGTTCCGCGTCACCATGTACAACCCGGAAGCACTGCGCGACCACCACGCCCCCGGCCGCCACCGCTACCTCGTCGCCCGCGACATCCTCGAAGCCGACCTCGTCATCAACGCCCCGAAACTGAAGACCCACATGAAGGCTGGCGTCACCCTCGCCCTCAAAAACCTCGTCGGCATCAACGGCAGCAAGGAGTTCCTGCCCCACCACCGCAAAGGCGCCGCCAACCGCGGCGGCGACAACTATGCCCGCCAAACCCTGCCCAAACGCCTGCTCGAAGGCATACTCGACTGGCTGAACCGCCACCACCTCGACAAACCGCGCCTCTACGGCCGCGGCGCTCGCCTGGCCTACAAGATCCTCTGGCTCGACAAGATCCGCGGCGAACCGGTGAATGTCGAAGGCGGCTGGCACGGCAACGATACGGTGTGGCGGATGTGCCTCGACCTGAACAAGATCCTGCTCTTCGCCGACACCGACGGCCGGCTGCACGACACCCCGCAACGCGCGACCCTGCACGTGACCGACGGCGTGATCGCCGGCGATGGCGAAGGCCCGCTCCGCCCCGACCCCGTCGCGTTCGGCGGCATCATCGCCGCCCTGAATCCCGCCGCCCACGACTGGGTGACCACCCGCCTGATGGGCCTCGATCCGGCGACCATCCCGATCGTGCGCCGCGCCTTCGATCCGGTTGATTCCGGCCTGATCACCCATCCGCCCGACGCGCTCCGCGTGGCCAGCGGCGGCATCACCGCCACCGCCGACGCCCTCGCGTACGCGCACCCCTTCACCTTCCAACCCGCCGCCGGATGGCGCGGCCATTGCGAAATCAAACCAGCCCCGGAACATCCGGGAGGAAGCCTACCATGTGCGGAATAGCCGGAGCCCTGATCCTGGATGGACGCTTGCGCGTCCTGATGCCATCCGTCGTCGCGATGACCCGCGCCCTCGCCCACCGCGGTCCCGATGACGAAGGATTCGTCATGGAGAACAACGGGCTCGCCAAGTTATTCAGCGGCCGCGACAGCAGCCCGACCCTGCGCGCCGTCCTGCCCGATGCCGAGGTCGGTTGCGACCGCCCGACCCGCTGGGCGTTCGGACACCGCCGCTTCAGCATCATCGACACCCGCACCCGCGCGCACCAACCGATGCTCGACCACCGCGAACGTTCGCTGCTCTGCTTCAACGGCGAACTCTACAACTACCGCGAACTGAAACGCGAACTGGCCGCGGCCGGCGACACCTTCAGCACCGAATCGGACACCGAGGTCATGCTCGCCGCGCTGACTCGCTGGGGCGTGGACGCCCTTCCGAAAATGAACGGGATGTGGGGCTTCGCGTTCGCCGACTTCCGGCGCGGCGAAACCTACCTGTGCCGCGACCGCATCGGCGAAAAACCCCTGTTCTACGCCGAACAGGACGGCGTCCTGTATTTCGCCTCCGAGATCCGCGCCCTGCATGCCGTGCCCGCCATCTGGGCCCGTCGCGCTCCCGATCCCGACCGCGTTATCACCTACCTCGGCCTCGGCCTGCGCGACCACCGCTCCGGCTCGTTCTTCAAGGACATCGAGCAACTCCCGCCCGGTTCCTACCTGCGCATCCGCCAGGATGGTTCCCGCACCCTGGTGAAATACTGGCATCTACCGCAAACCCGCTGGTCCACCCGGGACCTGTCTTTCGAGGAAGCCTGCGATGGCTTTATCGAACGCCTGACCGGCAGCGTGGCCCTGCGCCTCCGCGCCGATGTCCCGATCGCCGCCGAACTGAGCGGCGGCCTCGACTCGACCTCGATCGTGCAGATCGCCAGCCGCTTCATCCGTGAACAAGCCCTCCCGCCGCTTCAGACCGTCACCATCAAGTACCACGATCCGGCCTGCGACGAGTCCCCGCTCGCGGCCGAGGTCGCCCGAGCCTGCGGCGTACCGTGGCAGGCCTTGACCCTCGAAGCCGCCGACTACTGGCGCAGCGCCGACGACCTGCTCCGCATCCAGGAGCAACCCTACGAATCCCCGAACCTGCTCGGCAGCCTGACCCTCTGGCAACACTTCCGCAGCCAGGGCATCCGCGTCGTGCTCAACGGCGGCGGCGGCGACGAATTGATCGGCGGCTACCTT
>CALBHI010000442.1 GCA_937894535.1 uncultured Verrucomicrobiota bacterium | reverse complement strand
CGCTTCACCTTCCAGGGCGCGCAGATCCAGGCTTCCAAGCCGGTGCAGGCCCACCTGATAACCGGCGACATCGGTTCGAATTACGAAATGCGCTTTTTCGAGCTCTTCCCGAGCGGGCAGTGGGACAACAATTACTACACCCCGGTGCACAGCATTGGCAGCATCGCCACGGAAATCTACATGTTCAACCCGAACGGGTCCGACATCGATGTCGTATGTGCCACCCAGTTTGCCACCAGCACCGTCAACATCGCCGCGAACAGCACCGCGATCTACCGCATGCCCACCAACCGGACCGGCGGCAATTTTTACAGCCTCGATGGCAGCCCGTTTGTCCCGGTATCCGCCACCGATGCCGGCCAGCAGATCAGCGGAAACCAGGCCTACGACTGGGGTGCCGCCCTCGTGCCGGTGCGCGCCTTGACCACGGTCAGCATCGTGCCGTGGGCCCCCGGCGCCGGCGGTAATCCGCTCTCCTCCAACAACGGCAATCCGATCTGGCTGACTGCGGAAAGCAACACCACCGTCTACGTGGATTACGACGGCGACCCGCTGACCGGCCCGTTGATCGATCCCTTTGGCCGCCGGTACAACTTCAGCACGAACATGATCCGCCTGCAGTCGATTCGCATTTCGGACAATACCGATAACGACCAGACCGGTATCCGGTTGTACACGCTCGACGGCGTCCGGTTCTCCACCGTCTGGGGCCAGGATCCGGAAATCGCCCTGCCCGGCAATCCGTACCTCGACATGGGTGCCGCCGTGTTCCCGTTCCCGACGGTTCCGGCCGTGAAGGAGTGGGCACTCATCGATGACTTGAATGGCGACGGCGTCGTGAACCCGGGCGATGCCATCCAGTTCACCATCTTCGTGGTCAATGTTGGTTATTCCGACGCCAACAACGTCGTGGTGTACGACTCGGGTGCCTCCAATACGACCTACACCCTCGGAACCAGCTTCGTCAATGGAACGAACATTCTCGACGATGCGGTGCCGCCGTTCCAGTCCGAATTCCCCTTTGATGAAATTGGTTACAATGTCGGGTACATCGCCATGGGCCGGACGGCCACCGTTTCCTACGTCGTGCGCATCAACGACCCGTTTCCCACCAACACCGACGGCGTGGTCAACGGCGTGTACGTTGACAATGAAACCGAAGTGTTCGTGCCGGTACCGATTCCGGGTTTCACCATGACCAAGACCTCGCCGACCAACCTGTTTTATCCCGGCGACACCATATCCTACACGCTGGACATCGTCAGCACGGCCAATGTCTTCCAGACCGGCGTGCAGGTAAACGACCAGCTTCCCTCAACCCTTACCTACGTGCCGGGCAGTACCCGCGTGGTGGTGTTCGGGCCCTTTACGGGGAACTTCCTGGACCGCTTTGACCTGCTCAACGAGTACAACGGCAACAACGGCGCGCTGCCGTGGAGTTCCGACTGGCAGGAAATCGGCGAGGCCAATGGTGCCGGTGCCGGCAGCATCCAGGTGATCGTAGATTCCGGAGATCCGACCGAGCAACACATGTTACGCATCCAGGGCAGCGACTCCTCGATCAGCATCGGTGCCATGCGCCGGGCGAATCTGGCCCGTTTCACCAATGCCACCCTGCGCTTCTCCTACCGGCGCGACAGCATGGACTCCAGCAGCGAAGTCGTTTCGGTCTCGGCCTCCGGCAACGGCGGTTCCTCCTGGACCGTGTTGCAGAATATCGCCGGCAACGGTGTGAACGATGCCACGTACATCACGGTATCGAACCTCAGCTTGAACGCCTTCCGCACCACCAATTTTGCCCTGCGTTTTCTGGCGAATGCCACCATGAATACCGGTGACCGGCTCTGGATCGACAATGTGGAAATCCTGGCCTCCGGCAACACCGTGACCAACGAGGGTGGTGCACCGCCGCTGCTTATCTCGAACTATGGCGTGGCCTCCAGCCAGGCCGTACGCATTACCTTTAACGCCACCATCAACGGCAACATCGCGGTATCCCAGATCGTCAACCGTGCCTTCATCAACAGTTTTGCCAGTCCCGCCCCGCTCGAAGCCGCCGCCACCAACTATGTGATATTGCCCCAACGTTCGCTGATCGCCGGGTGGGTCCGCAACGACTTGAACGCCGATGGCAACGTCAACAACACCAATTACCCCGGCATCAACGGCGTGCCCATCACCCTGTATACCGATCCCAACCGCGACGGAAACCCGGCCGATGGCGTGATCGTGGCCTCCACCTTCTCGACCACAAACGGTTATTTCGAACTCGGGTATTTTCTGTCCAACAGCTATGTAATCCTCCAGACCGACCTGCTCAACTGGCGCAGCACCGGTGACAGTGACGGCGGCAACTCGAACCTGATCGCCCTCGTCACGGCGAGTGGCGTGAACTTTACCAACAACATATTCCTCGATACCCGCCTCGCCACCATCCGGGGCAAGGTCGGATTCGACGACGATGCCGATGGCGACCTGCTCGAAACCAACGCCGGCATCGCCGGGGTGACCGTGCGCCTGTTCACCGATCCAAACCAGGATGGCGGCCCGGCCGATGGCGTGTTGGTGACGTCCGTCGTGACCGATGTCAACGGCAACTTCCAGTTCTCCAACATCACCACGGGCTATTATGTGCTCGTGGAAATTGATCCCCCGGGCATGTTCAGCACGGCGGATAGCGATGGCGCGAATGACAATTTGATCGGCTTGTACCTCGCCGGCGGTGTGGACAGTGAAAACCACCTGTTCCTCGATACCAGCAGCGGCCTGAGCATCACCAAGACGGCCAGTCCGCCGGGGATCTGGTTCCCCGGCCTGCTCGCCCGGTATTCCATCACCGTGGTCAACACCGGCAGTTATACCCACACCGGCTTGTCCATCGAGGACCACCTGGGGTCCGGTTTGATTTACGCGCCGGGCAGCGCCTTCCTGACCTTCGTGACCAACATTGCCAGCTATACCGGATTCACCGTGCGGGACAATTTCAGTTCCGCCAGCTTCTCGGCCAACAACGGTACGGCCGTGTGGGCAGGCAACTGGGTTGAGGAAAACGACAACAACTCCGCCTCGTCCGGTTTGTCCCTGATTACCGGCGGCCGCTTGCGCATCAACAACCTCTCCAACAATTTCCCGCGCCTTCACCGCGATGTGGACCTCGGCAACGCCGCCTGGGCCGCGCTTAATTTCCGGTACGAGGCCAGCAACAGCCTTGTCACCACCGATTCCGCCGTGATTGAAGTGTCGGCAGATGGTGGTGAAAACTACACCATCATCACCAACATCACCGGGTTCTCCGGTTCACGCAGCGGCACGGAAACGTTCGACATCACCTCCCTGGCTTCGGCGGAAACCCGTGTCCGCGTTCGCATCAACAACGGCTATACCAACTCCACCCGTTTCTTCCGCCTTGATCATATTGAAGTCGCCTATTCCAACGTAAGTTTCCAGGTCCAGACCAATGTCGTTCCCGCCGCCGCCCCGCCGGTGATGCTGAACAACTACTCCCTGGCCCCGGGGCAGACCATCAGCATTGTGTTCACCTCGGAGGTGGATATTGTCTACGGTGTAACCAACCGCGCCTGCGTCACATCGACCATCCTGACCAATCCCCTGTGCGCCGCCGTCACCAACAGCGTAGATCCGCAGGCCACGCCAGACCGTATCAGTGGTCAGGTGCGGTATGACTTCGATGGCGACGGCAACCTGCTGGATGCCGATTCCGGGTTGCGCGGCGTGACCATCGAGCTCTTTAGCGATCCGAACGGCGATGGGAATCCGGCCGACGGGATCCTGTTGAGCACAACGGTCACCGACATGCAGGGCTATTACATTTTCGGCGACCTTGTCTCCGGCCGGTATGTCGTCGTGCAAACCGATCTCAGTGGCTACCTGAGCACGGCGGATTCACAAGGATTAAACGACAACCGCATCGCCGTGCACCTGACCGGTGGTGTTGATTCGCGCGACAACGATTTCCTCGATTGGGCCATCTCGGGTCTTAGCATTGAAAAACTGACCTCCGGCGGCGATATCGTGATTCCCGGTGAACTGATCACCTACAGCATCATCGTATCCAACGTCCGCAACACCACCGCAGAGGGGGTTAGCATCAAGGATCAGCTACCCGCCGGCATGAACTATGTGCCAGGCAGTGGTTGGACCTTCATTGAAGGCATTGTCCTTACCAACGCCACCCGGGACCTGTTCAATGCCCGCGCCTATACGAACAACGACGGCAACGTGGCTTGGCTGGCGCCGTGGACGGAGACCAACGATACCGGTGGCGCCACCTCCGGATCGATTATCATCACCAATGACTTCGGCCCGCTGCGGTTGCGTCTGTCCAACCTAAACCGGTGGATTCAGCGCCGGGCCGATCTGTCCAATGGAGAAACCGTCACGCTGAGTTATTTCTACCGTCGCCAATCCCTGGAGACCAACGAGTTTGTCACGGTTGAGATATCGACCAATGGCGTAACCTGGGTGGAACTGGCGCGGCATGGGCATGTTGGCGGTGGTGCCAGTTCCCAGTCCGACGCTTCCTACCAATTCGTTTCCACCAACATCACCCCTTATGCCAGTACCAGCACATTCATCCGGTTGCGCACCGCGCCATCCGGCAACATGAATACGGCGGACTTCGTCTGGTTTGATGATATCAGTTTTGATTTTGGCACCACCGGTAGCGGATCCAATCCCTCCTTTTCGCCTCCCTTCCTCGTGACCAACCAGACCCTGGCGGCCGGCGGAAGTATCCGTGTCACCTTCACCGCCGCGGTGGTATTCGCCGATACCATCGTCAACACCGCCATCGTGTATACCGCGGTGGATACCAACGGACTGCGCGCCTATGCCAGCAACCAGGTCGGTAACCTGAGCCTGACCCAGGGTTATGCGGTCGTGCAGGGGAGCCAAATGGGTGTCCGGGTCGGATGGTCCCACTACAAGGACGAAAACGGGCAGGTCATCAAGGATTACGATGTCCTGTACGTGGATGATCCCTGGACCGGCTTCAATCCGTCGATGACCAGCAAATGGGCCTGGGCTGGCACGGTGCGCGACGGCGTATTCACCGACTTCGGCAGCACCAACCGATCATCCCCCATGGTGATGGGCAACAACATGCGCTTCTACCGTGCCGCCTTCAAGGGCACCTGGGGCATGAATAAATCACCCCGCTATGCCTCCAAGGAAATCTATGTGGCCAAGTGCGTCATGCTGAACGAAGGCGAAAACTTCATCTCCCTGTTCATGGTTCCGGACAACAATTCGATGGCATCGATCTTTGGCACGAACATGCTGCCCCGCGGGTCATCCATGGCCAACTCCACCCGCATCGAATGGTACGCCCCGAATTCGTTCAGCGAGGCGACCAACGTGGTGTGGCTGTCCAACGCGGGTGTTTGGCAACACGCCACCGGCGGCATCGTCAACACCATGCCCATCCCGCTCCACCAGGGCTTCAACCTGATCGTTCCGCCCGGTGCCGGTCCCCAGGAGTTGATCCTCGTCGGCCGGGTTCCCACCAACACCTCGGCCGCCCTCGGGCACCAGATCTCCATCGTGGCCAGCGGCAACTTCAACGTCGTCAGCTACAACATCCCGTACCGGGTTCGCCTGATCGATTCCGGCTTGAAGCAGGCGGGCTTCGCCGGCGTGGCCTCCAACCGTCCGTTCAACCCGAACTACTCGGACGAACTCCGCATCCTGCGGCGCGGCGGCGGATCGCTGCAAACCCCGGAATTCCGCATCCTGATGAACTCCAGCGGCCAGTTCCAGTTCTGGAGCGGCGGCAACGGCATCGCCGATAACTTCCAGCTAGAACCCGATGACGCCCTGATCATCTATACCCGTAAATCGACCACCAACTTCAACTGGAACATCACCCTCCCGTACCCGAACCCGACCGAGTTCATGTCTCCGTAGGTGCGGCAAGAACCATGAGGGGGGCGCACCCCCTCCCTGTTTCAGGGTTTCCTCTATGGCCTCCCCCTGTCCGCCCGTGGTATAAGCGAACAACCACGAACCTGGTTGCCGATGGAAGGAATGCCATGAACGAACCCGCCCGCCCCGAATCGTCCCGCACCGTATTGATCGCCCTGTTGGTGGTCTGTCTGATCGCCGTCGCCGCCGTGCTGGTGTTGGTGCTCCGACCTGAACCAACCCCGCCCGAAACCGTGGTGGAAGTGGTGGAGGCAACGACCCCGGCCGAGGTGCAACTGAACGTGGCGCAGGTGGTGGATACGCTGGCGAACCCCGAGGCCGTCGCCGAGGAAGGCGCCCGTTACAAAGTGCTGGTCGTGGATGAAGCCCGCGAGGGCGCCTCGGGTATTGCCCGGATTGGTGGCCTGGTGACCTTTGTCCCCGACACCCGCCGCGGCGATCTGGTGGTTGTCGAAGTGTCCCGCCTGAAACGCAGCACCGCCGATGCCCGCTTGATCGAACGCCTGGCCAGCGGCCAACCCGTCCCGTCCCGCGAGACCGGCAGCCGCCCGGAACGCACCCCGCGGCGCGAGGAAGCCGCTCCCTCCGCCATGGTTGGCCAGGAGTTCCGCGGCACCGTCGAAGACTTGGGTCGCGAGGGCGATGGCATCGTAAAGGTGGATGGCAAGGTGGTGTTCGTGAAAGGGGCCGCCCTGGGCGAACACGTGGTGTTCCGCGTGACCGAGGACGCCGGCCGCTTCGCCCGCGGCGAAGTGGTCTCGAAGTCCGACACGCCGTTTGCCGCGCCTTCCGTCGCCCCGTCTGCCACCCAGGTGGAGGTGAAGGAGGGTGCGCCGCCCGTGGCCGTCGGCGATGAACTGGAGGTCGAGGTGGTCGAAGGCGACCGCCGCAACCCCTCCGTCGACGGCGTGGCCCG
>CALBHI010000441.1 GCA_937894535.1 uncultured Verrucomicrobiota bacterium | reverse complement strand
GTGGCGCGTCGCCTTGTCGAGTTATTCGAGCACCTGGTTGAGCCGCTCGATGTGTCCGAGCTGCAACACAACCTTGTGCGCATCGGCGAGGCGCACCAACTCCTCCGCCTCGGAGGTGGTCGAGGTGATCGGCTTTTCCACCAGCAGGTGCTTGCCCTGCCGGATCATCTGCGACGCGACGTCGAAATGCAGGTGCGTCGGCACCACGATGCTCGCCGCATCGACCCGCGCCGCGAGCTCGTCGAGCGACGCACAGGCGGTGGTCCCGTATTGCGCCGCGACCTCGCCCGCCCGCGTCACATCGGTATCGAAAATACCCGCGAGCTCACACCCCGGCAATTCCGCGTAGATGCGCGCGTGGTTGATGCCCAGGCTGCCGACACCGGCGACGCCGACCCTGATCTTCTTGTCATTCATACACGATTCTCCAGAAAGTATGCGCGGCCGATGGCAGCACTAGGACTCCATTTCCACCGCCAGAAACGCGATGCCGCGCCGGTCGGCCAGCTTTACCAACTCCTCGCGGTCGAGCAGGATCGAACGCCGCGCCTCCACCGCCAGCACCGTCGCCCCGCTTTTCTTCATGCTGTCAAAGGTGCGGTCGCCGATGACCGGAATATCAAAGCGCATGTCGTGCCCGCGCTTGGCGACCTTGACCACCACCGAACCGGGGCCGCCGAGCTCGCCGGCGCGGATGATGGTCGCATCGGTGCCCTCGAACGCCTCGACCGCCAGCACCGTGCCTTCCTTGATGACCACGGTCTGCCCGATGTCGAGCCCGCTGGTCGCCTTGGCCACGCGCAAGCCGAGGCGGATGTCGTCCCACTGCTGTTGCGTCGGCGGGAGGTGGCCGATCGGCCCGGGTTCCGGCATGGTCGACTCCATGAACCGGCTCGCTTGCAGCAGGTCGATGCCGATCGACTTCAATTCCTCTCCGACCGCGCCGAAGATCGTCTCGGCGTTGCGCTCCTTCAGCCGCGCCAGCAGGTCGAACATGCGCTTGTCCGGCCGGATGTTGAACAGGTGGGTCGGTTTGATCTGCCCGGCCATGACCGCGCGGGGAATCTTGAACGCGGCCAACGCATCCAGCATTGCCTGCAGCTGGCCGATGTGCACCCAGGTCACCTGATCGGCGACCTTCTCGATCACCGGATCGGTCTCCTTCTTGAACGCGACGGCGGCGATCCGCTGCACCCCCTGCTTGCGCGCGCTTTCCGCGAGGACGCGTGGGTAGGCACCGCGGCCGGCGATGATGCTCAGGGACTCTGGTGTCGATTCGGTCATGAAGCCGACATCTTGCCAAAGCCGCGGAAATGAAACAAGCTGCGAGCATGGTCGAACGCTTGGATCCTCAGCATATCATTCCCCGCGCCACCGACATCCAACAGGTTCTCGCCCGCCAGGGAAACCTGCAGGACGCCCGCCAATACCAGCGGTTTTTCAAGACTGGCCCCGGCGAATACGGCGAGGGTGACCGGTTTCGTGGCATCCGCGTTCCCGTCCTGCGCCACCTCACCCGCACCTACGCCGCGCTCCCCCTCGACCAGACCGAGCGCCTGCTGGCCAGCCCGTACCACGAGGACCGGATGCTCGCCCTGCTGATCATGGTGCGGCAATACCAGCGCGGCGACCGCACAACGCAGAACCGGTTGTACCGGAGTTATGTGAACCATTTGGCGCGGATCAACAACTGGGACCTCGTGGACTGTTCCGCACCGTATCTTCCCGGTCCGCACCTCGCGACGCGCGACCGTGCGATCCTCGACCGGTGGGCCGCCTCGCCGCATCTCTGGACTCGCCGCATCGCGATCATGGCCACCTTCCACTTCATCCGCCTCGGCCAGTTTGACGACACCCTACGCCTCGCCGCACGCCTGCTCGGCGACCCCGAGGACCTGATGCACAAAGCGACTGGCTGGATGCTGCGCGAAGTCGGCAACCGTGACCGAGAAACGCTCCGCACCTTCCTCGACCACCACCTTCCCACCATGCCGCGCACCATGCTCCGCTACGCCATCGAAAAACTCCCCCCGAACGAACGCCGCGCCTACCTGACCCGCTGATCAAGAAAAGGTGGCAAATCGACAATTGCCCCGATTACCCCCCCGAATAGGGTCAGCCCTTAAATATTAACCATGTTCACTCATCTACGCCTCGCGTAGTGTTAATAATTAAGGGCTGACCCTATTCGGGGGAGGGGGGGGATGGTTGGCGCACGGGGTACTTCAGGGTGTTTGCACGCGGACGCGGAAGATGCGCTCGGGGGTGATGTTGGTGTCCATGAGCAGCAGCGGGGCGCCGGTGCCGGGGATGTTGGTCATGCCGTCAACCGGCCACCAGGCGGGTTGCAGGAGGTTGGTGGACACATCGAGGTGGTAGAGGCGGCCGGTGATCGACGGGACCTGCACCGGGGATCCCCCATCGACCGCGGTGGCGCGGAAGAACGAGGCGGCGCTGGTGGGCTGTGTGCCGGCGATCCATTCGGCGCGGTCGGATTGTCCGTCGCCATCGCTGTCCGCCCCGCCCGAGGTGTTGGTGACCGATCCGAAGAACTGGACCTCCCACGCGTCGGGCAGTCCGTCATTATCCAGATCGGAAAGATCGACCGCGTGCGGTTCGAGCACGATGAAACCGAAGCCGAAGTTGCCGAAGGCATCGAGGCCGGCGGGACTGCTCACCGACTTCGCGAGGACATTGGCGGACAGGTAGCGGTCGGGTCCGTTGACGCCGTCGCTGGCGATCACCCCGGCGATGGTGAGCGAGGCGAGTGCGGTGGCGTTGCTGGCGTTGAGGTTGCTCCACGGGATGGCCAACTCCCAGCGGTCGGTGAGCCGGTTGGTGTCGTCGTTCGAGGTGGTGATCGCCGTCGTTCCCGATCCATCAAACTGGGTGAGCTTGATGTTCGGCATTGGGAAGAAGGTGCCGCCACCGGAGAGGTAGTACACGCCCTGCCCGAAGTTGTAGCCGTTGCCGAGGTTGAAATTGGTGAAGGTGCCGTCGCCGTATTCGTCGCCCAGCACGATGGCGAAATCCATCGGGGTGGTGAAGGACACGTTGTGCAGGTTGTCGAGGCCGACCGGCAAGCCGTCGAGGTCCCAGAGGTTGAGTCGGTCGTCGCTGAGGGTGTTCACGCCGACGAAGAGGACCAGGCCGTTGTTGTTGCCGGCCATGTCGACGCCGGTGCCGCCGAGGTAGAGGTTGGTGGCGTCGTGGTTGACGTAGACGAGACCGAAGTCGCCGAAACCGCATTGTTCGAGGGTACCGATGCCACCGCCGCTGGTGACGAGGTCGAAGTTTTCGCCGGGGGTGTTGGGTGAACCGGTTAGCGACGGGATCACCGGCGAACCGGGAACAAGGCGCGCGGCGAAGAGCGGTTGGACAAAAGTGCAGGTGTCGCAGGCATCGCCGAGGCCATCGCCATCCGTATCGGCCTGACCGGCGTTGGGCGTGTCCGGACAATTGTCACTGCCGTTGAGGATGCCATCGCCGTCGCGGTCGGGGTCGCACAGGTCGCCGAGGTTGTCGTTATCGAGGTCTTCCTGGCCGGGATTGAACACGGAGGGACAGTTGTCGCAGGCGTCACCAACCCCGTCGCCATCGAGATCGGCTTGGGCGGCATTGGTCACCGCCGGACAGTTGTCGCTCCAATCGGGCACACCGTCGCCGTCGGAATCGACCGGATTTTGGATCGCCGCGATGGCGGCCTCGAGGTCGGGGAACGGGCCGATGATATCCGCGCCGGCCTGCGGTGTGCCGGTGGCGCGGATGATCTGGCGCACCAATGCGGGCGGGGCGGCGTTGGTGAACTTCTGCCGGTAGGCTTGCTGGATCACCGCGGCGGCGCCAGCCACCATCGGCGAGGCGCTCGAGGTTCCCGAGAAGGTCGCGGTAAACCAGGAGTTCACGCCTTCGCTGTTGAAGAGGTCGCCGTAGCCGCTGGTCAGGACCGTGAACCCCCACCCCTGCGCATCGACGGTCTGGCCGTAGTTGGAGAAATCGAGGCGCGAACGTGGATTCGGGAAACTAGGCGGCGCACCGGCCCCGACGAGGATTGCCCCGGAATCGTTCTGTGGCAGGAAGGGATAGTGTCCGCCGTTTCCGGTGCTGTAGATCGGATCGTCGAGGTTCTGCGAGCCGTTACCGGCGGCCTCGACCACGACCACACCCTTGGCCACGGCGGCGACGATCGCATCGTAATACGGTTCGTACCACTCGACCGGCACATAATCAAACGTGCCGTTCGGTCCGGAGATCTGCAATTCCAGCAGGATCACATCGCCCTTGTCCAACCGCGCCGCTGCGGCGGCGATGGCGTTGGCGACATTAAAGCTGTTGGAAACGTAGGCGCCGGCGAAATGGAACGAGGCGCCGTGGG
>CALBHI010000440.1 GCA_937894535.1 uncultured Verrucomicrobiota bacterium | reverse complement strand
ACCCACATGCCGACCGGCAGCAGGAAGACGATCAGGAACAAGGCAAGGTTGGCAACCACACCGGCCACCCGGTAGTACAGCAACATAAACACGAACACCAGGACGGCACCGTAGGTCGCGGCCTTCACACCGCTTTCGATGGAGTCATGCCCCAGCGACGGACTGACCTGACGCTCCTCGACGATCTTGACCGGCACCGGCAGTGAACCGGCGCGCAGCACGTTGACCAGACGGGCGGCCTCGCTCGGCGAGAACATGCCGGTGATCTCGGCGCGGCCGTCGAGGATCGCGGTGCGGATGACCGGAGCGGAGTAGAGGGTGCCGTCCAGAACGATGGCCAGTTGACGGCCCTCGTCCCGGTTGAGATTTTTCTCGCCCATCGGGCTGTAATCCTTGGTCACGCGGGCGAAGTCGCGCGCACCCTTGGCATTGAATTCGAGGGAAATGCGGGGTTCGTTGAATTGGCCGTACTCGACCTTGGCATCCTTGAGCGCGTCACCGGCCAGCTGACGCCGGGTTTCCACGTAGTAGGGCCGATAAATCGTAGCGCCATCGCGATCATCCTTGACCAGCATGAAATCACTGCGCGGACGGGGCGCGAAACGGTTGAGTTCCCGCCAGAACGCGCGGTCCATGTCCTTGTCGGCGACCTTCTCGAAATCTCGCACGTAGAAACGCTCGCTGGCGCTGCCGACACGGAATCCACGGGGAGCTTTGCTGTCGGTGAACAGTTCGTTGACCCAGTTCTCGCTGTTCTCGTGCACAAGCCGGAATTCAAGGAAGGCCACGCTCATGATCGAGTCGCGCGCCTCATTCTGCTTGGCCTCGTCGATGCCCGGCAGCTGGATGATGATCCGGTTATCACCTTTCGGGTAGATCGACGGTTCGGCAATACCGAGGGTGTCCACGCGGCTGCGCAACACCTCGACCGCGACATCCTTCGAGCGCAGGATGAGGTCCTGCACGTCGGTGGAGAGCTGATCCTCGCTCATCTCGCGGTTTTCCTCGCGGTACTGGCGAAGCAGTTGATCCTGGTCAACCTCGACGATGAAACTGATACCACCCTGCAGGTCGAGGCCCAGCTTCACCTTCTGGCTGACCGGCGTGACCAGCATCAGCGAGCTGAGAATCAGGATCCCGAGAAACGCCCATTTCCAAACAGCATTCTTGTCCATTGTGTTCCGTCCGTGCGTGAATTACTTGACCGAGGAGAGTTCAGGATCGAGGTCGGCGGGCAGATCTTCCTTGCCCAGCACCTGGGTGACCGATCCGCGCAGCACTTCGAGTTTCGTCTTTTCGCCGACCTTGATCGTGAAGGTTTTCTCCTTCACGTTGGTAACGATGCCGATGATGCCCCCGCTGAACAGCACGCGGTCGCCCGACTTGATCGCCTTGAGCAGGTCCATCCGCTCCTTCTCGCGGCGGCGCTGCGGCCGGATGATCATGACGTAGAAGATCGCGATCATGATCGCGATCCAGCCCATGAAGAATCCACCGGACGGAGCTTCTCCACCTTGACCCGGCGGCGGCGCCATCCCCAACAGCAGCTGCATCGTATCCATAATCATCTCACAAGTTTCGGCCGCGTTAGAACGCGGACGTGGAACGTTTGGTTTCCTGACAGTAGGCGCGCAGCTCTGCAAACGTCCCGTTGCGGATCGCCGCGCGTATCTCTTTCAAAAAGCTATTGTAACAGAACAAATTGTGGATGGTGAGCAACCGGATGCCCAACACCTCGTTGACATTGAGCAGGTGGCGGATGTACGCCCGGCTGAAGTGCCGGCATGCGTAGCAACCGCAGCCCTCCTCGATCGGCATGAACGACTTCTTGTGCGCCCCGTTCCGCATGGCGAACCGGCCAGACCGGGTCACCGCGGTTCCGTTCCGGGCCACCCGCGTCGGCATCACGCAATCGAACATGTCCACGCCCCGGGCGATCGACTCCACCATCTGGGCAAACCCGCCGACCCCCATGAGGTATCGCGGTTTGTCCTCCGGTAGATGGGCCACGCCCGCTTCCACGCCCGGCAGGATCAACTGGTCCGGCTCGCCGACGCTTACGCCTCCGATGGCGTATCCGTCGAACCCCATGCCTACCAGCGCTTTCGCGCAATCGGCACGCAGGTCTTCAAAAAGCCCGCCCTGCACAATCCCGAACACCAATTGCCCCTCGGCTCTTGGCTGTTCAGCACACAAAGCCGCCCACGATAGGGTCCGCTCAACCGCTTGGCAAGCGTAATCCCGTGTGCAGGGATAAGGCGGACACTCGTCGAAAACCATGGCAATGTCGGATCCGATGATCCGCTGGATCCGCATCGATTCCCGCGGGCCAAGGAAGTGTTTGCTGCCGTCGTTGTGCGACCTGAACTCAACCCCGTCCGGCCCGATCTTGCGCAGTTTGGCCAGGCTGAATACCTGAAACCCGCCGCTGTCGGTGAGGATCGCCCGGTTCCACCCCATGAAACGGTGCAGCCCTCCCGCCGCCTCCATGATCTCCATGCCCGGACGGTCGTTGAGGTGGTAGGTGTTGCCGAGGATGATATGGAAATCCAAGTCTTCCAGCTCATGGGGGGCCATGGCCTTGACCGAACCCTGGGTCCCGACTGGCATGAAGACCGGCGTCTCAATCCGGCCGTGAGCGGTCTGGAGCCACCCCGTCCGGGCGGCCGAAGACGGATCCCGGGCGGTGACCCGGAAGGTACCCGGTGGAGGTGCTGACTCTGTTTCCGCGGCATGCATGGCCGGCGACTGTGTCATAAAGGGGCCGGGGGCATCAAGGGTTCAATCTCCGGTACCGCCGCGATCAACTGCCGGGTGTAGGGATGCGAGGGCTGGTCGATCACCGAACGGGCCGGTCCCGACTCCACGATCCGCCCCTGCTCCATGACGACCATCTGCTGGCAGACCGACCCCACCACCGCCAGATCGTGCGCGATGAGGACGAGGGTGATCCCCTTCTCCCGGCCCAACCGGTCGAGCAACCCCAGCACCTGGGCCTGCACCGAAACATCGAGCGCGGAGACCGGCTCATCGGCGAGCAACACCTCCGGCTCAAGGCTGATCGCCCGGGCGATACCGATCCGTTGCCGTTGTCCCCCGCTCAGTTCGTGCGGATACCGCACCGCCAGCGAAGGATCCAGCCCGACCTGCCCGAGCAAATCCCCAACCACCCGCGCCACCGATCCACGCCCCGCCAACCGGTGCACCGTAAGCACCTCGCCCAGCGTCTGACCCACCGTCATGCGCGGATTGAGGCTGTTGTACGGATCCTGGAAGACCATCTGGACCTTGCGCCGGAACGGTCGCAAGGCCGTCCCGCGCATCGCCGCCACATCCTGCCCGCGGTACACCACCCTGCCCGCCGCCGGCCGCTCCAACCCAAGCAAGGTGCGGATCAACGTGGACTTGCCGCTGCCACTTTCCCCGACCACGCCAAGCGGAACCCCCGCATGAACCTGCAGGCTCACATTGTCCAAAGCCGGTCGCGCCAAGCCTGCGTACCGGACCGAAACCCCTTCCGCGGCGAGTAACACGGGTGCGCTCACGTCCCCACCTCCAGGGCAAACGGACACCGGCAGCGCCACCCCGCCCCGGTATCGGACAACACCGGGGCCTGTTCGCGGCAGCTCGCCACACAGTGTCCGCAACGCGGATGGAACCGGCACCCCGATGGCAGCGCAAAGGGGGAAGGGATTTGCCCGGGAATTCCCACCAGAGGAACCGCCCCTCCCTCACGCCGGAGCCGCGGTACGGCACGCACCAGCGCACGCGTGTAGGGATGCCGTGGCGCACGGATCATCTCCCTCGCCGGTCCCTCTTCGACCACCTGGCCGGCGTAGAGGACCACCAACCGGTGGGCCATGCGGGCGGCAATGGCCAGGTTGTGGGTAATCAGCAGGACGGCCATGCCGCGCGATCGTTGCAGCCCGGCGAGGAGGTCCAGGATCTGCGCCTGCACCGTGACATCCAAGGCCGTGGTCGGTTCGTCCGCAATCAGCAAGTCCGGCTCCCCGGCCAGGGCCATCGCCAGAACCACCCGCTGCTGCTGGCCGCCGCTCAACTGGTGTGGATAGGATGAAGCAATCCGCCCGGCATCACGCAAACCCACCGCGTCGAGCAATTCCGCCATCCGCTCATCCAGGCGATCCGTTCGTCCCGCCACCGTCAACGCCTCGCCGATCTGATAACCCGCGGTGAAAACGGGATTCAGGGCGGTCGCCGGTTCCTGAAAGACGTAGGCGATCCGACTACCGCGGATGCCCCGCCAACCGGAATTCGTACGCCCGACCAGGTCGTCGCCACCGAGACGGATGCGGCCCTCGACCCGCGCATACTCCGGCAACAACCCACCCACCGCCAAGGCGCTGGCCGATTTGCCCGAACCGCTTTCTCCCACGAGGGCCACCACTTCCCCGCGATCAACGGTGAAGGAAACGCGGTCCACCGCGCATACCTCCCCGAGGTCGCTGGCAAAGGTGACCCGAAGGTCGTCGAGTTGAAGCAACGGTTCAGGCATGGAGGTAGGATGTCCCGTCGTTCCGGGTAACCCGGTCGCCCGGCTTCGGCTGGGTCTTCCACCGCCGGTGCATCCAGATCCAGGATTCCGGCTGTTCGCGGATGACCGATTCGATCGCATTGGAATAACGTTGGGTGGCATCCTGCAAGGCTTCGACGCTGCGATCGACCGGCGGAGGAATCGGCGGCAGCATCTTGACCCGGTATCCGCCTCCATCCCGCAAGATGAATACCGGAACCACCGGCGTCTGTGCCTGGGCCGACAACATGGCCAACCCCGCCGTGGTACAGGCCGGTCGCCCAAAAAACGTCACGAACACCCCTTCGCGGTGGATCATGTTCTGGTCCATGATGAACCCGATCACCCCACCCGCCTTGACCGCGCGCAACAGGCTCCGGTACGACCCGTGATGCGGAACCTCGGTGATGTTACCGTCGCGCCGCATCTGCTGGATGAAATCCCCCAGCGCCTTAGGCTTGATCTTCTTCGCCGTGATGGTCATGGCAAACCGGCGGGCCGCCCATGCCGACAGAAATTCGTAGTTGTTGATGTGCGCGGTCAGCACCAGTCCACCACGCCCCTCCGCCATGATCGCCTCGAACGCATCCATCTGCGCCGGGTCATGGGTAATCTCATCAAGCGGATTGACCCGCGGTTTGCCCAGTCGCCGCAAGGTCTCGGCCATCAGCAAGCCTTGGTTGATGAACACCGCCTTGGCCGTGCGGTGTATCTGCTCGTGCGACCAGTCGGGGAAGGCCTGCCGCAGGCTGTCCTCGGCAAGGGCCACCTTGCGATCCAGAACCCGCGCCATCAGCCGGCCGATGCCCCGGCCCCACGCCCGGGCCACGCGGAAGGGAACGGCGGCGAACAACCAGCAAAGGAGTTTTAGAAACGTAACCACAGGCCGATCCTACGCGGTGGCAGTCGATGTCCCAATCAAAAAAGCCGGCACCGCTTGGTGCCGGCTCGCCGCGTCAGTTCGTACCGGCCAGTTGACCGAAGGTAAGTTTGTCGCCGTCCGAGGTCACTTCGATGGTCTCGTCCTTGCGGACCGTTCCACGCAGAATTTCCTCGGCCAGCGGATCCTCCAGGTAACGCTCCACGGCGCGGCGCATCGGACGCGCTCCGTAGGTCGGATCAAATCCCTTGGCGATCAGGAAGTCGCGGGCCGACTCGGCGATGTGCAACTCGATGTTCTTCGCGGCCAGGCGCGACTTCACCTTCGCCACCTCGAGGTCGAGGATGTTCATGACCGCCTCGCGGGTCATCGGGTGGAACACCACGATGTCCTCGATGCGGTTGAGCAATTCCGGTTTGAAGGCACGTTTCGACTCCTCGAGCATCAGCCGCTTCATGCGCTCGTAATCGGCGGCGCCGGTATCCTCGGCAAAACCGAGACCGGAACCCTTGCGGACCGAATCCGCACCGATGTTCGACGTCATGATGATGATCGTGTTGCGGAAGTCCACCGCACGGCCGAGGCTGTCGGTCAACTTGCCCTCCTCGAGGATCTGCAACAGGATGTGCATCACGTCGGGATGGGCCTTCTCGATCTCGTCAAACAACACCACCGAGTACGGACGACGGCGTACCTTCTCGGTCAACTGCCCGCCCTCATCGTAGCCGACATAACCCGGAGGCGAACCAACCAGGCGCGACACCGCAAACTTCTCCATGTACTCCGACATGTCGATCTGGATCAGCGCATCGGCCGTGTTGAACATGAACTCGGCCAGTGCCTTGGCCAGCAGGGTCTTGCCGACGCCGGTGGGACCAAGGAAAATAAAGGAGCCGATCGGCCGTTTCGGATCGCGCAGGTCGGCCCGCGAACGGCGCAGCGCCTTCGACACCGCGACCACCGCCTCGTGCTGGCCGATCACCGTCTTCTCGATCTCCTGCTCCATCTTCAACAAGCGGGACATGTCCTGCTCTTCCATCTTGTAGAGCGGGATGCCCGTCCACTTGGAGATGATCGTCATGATGTCTTCGGCGGATACCGTCACCACCGCCTGGTCGCGCGACTTGCGCCACTCATCCATGACCTTGGTCATTTCCTCGGTGGCGATGCGCTCTTGGTCGCGGAACGCGGCCGCTTCCTCGAAGTGCTGCGCCTTGATCGCGTCCTCCTTGTTCTTGCGGATCTCCTCGATCTGACGCTCCTTCTCCTTGATGTCCGGCGGACGGGTCATCGCCGAGATGCGGGCGCGGGCCCCGGCCTCGTCCATGACATCGATCGCCTTGTCGGGAAGGAACCGGTCGTTGAGGTAACGCGACGAATACTCGGCCGAAGCGACCAGCGCTTCGTCGAGGATCTTGGCGTGGTGATGCACCTCGTACCGTTGGCGCAACCCCTTGAGGATCTCCACCGTTTCATCGATGGTGGGTTCGCGGACCATCACCGACTGGAAACGGCGCTCCAGCGCGGCATCCTTCTCGATGAACTTGCGGTACTCGGTCAACGTGGTCGCGCCGATGCACTGCATTTCCCCGCGCGACAAGGCGGGCTTGATGATGTTGGAAGCGTCCATCGCCCCTTCGGCCGATCCCGCACCGACGATCGTGTGCAATTCGTCGATGAACAACAGGATGTTCTTGGCGCGTTTGATCTCATCCATGACCGCCTTGATGCGCTCTTCAAATTGTCCGCGGTACTTGGTTCCCGCCACCATCAGGGCGAGGTCGAGGGTCACCACCCTCTTGTCGCGCAGCAATTCCGGAACGTCGCCCTTGGAAATCGCCTGGGCCAGTCCTTCGACGATGGCCGTCTTGCCGACCCCGGCCTCACCGAGCAGGACCGGGTTGTTTTTGCTGCGACGGCAAAGGATCTGGATGACCCGCTCGATTTCCGAGGCGCGGCCGATCACCGGATCGAGCTCACCCTTCGCGGCCAGCTCCGTCAGGTCGCGGCCAAAGGTGCTCAAGGCCGGGGTCTTGGAATCGCGCGCGGCCGGCTGCGCGGAAGGCTCGGACGGGGCGGCCCCGCCTCCGCCACCGGAAGGCCCGCTGCCGGAAGAGCCCTGGCTTTCCCCCTCCGGTTCGTAGTTCGGATCAAGCTCCTTCATGATCTCGACCCGGGTCTTTTCAAGGTCCACATTCAGGTTGCGCAACACCCGCGAGGCCACACCCTCCCCCTCGCGCAACAAACCGAGCAGGATGTGCTCGGTGCCGACATAGGCATGGTTCAACGAACGGGCTTCGCTCCCGGCCAGGGCCAGCACCTTTTTCACCCGGGGAGTGAACGGCAGGTTGCCGACCTGCTTGGTTTCCGGTCCGACGCCGACCGCCTTTTCGACCTCGATGCGCACCGCCTCGAGGTTGACGTTCAACCGCTGGAGCACGTTGACGGCAACCCCCTGCCCGAGGGCGATGATGCCCAGCAAGAGGTGTTCCGTACCGACGTAACTGTGGTTGAACCGATCCGCTTCCTTGCGGGCCAGTTGCAAGACCTGCTGGGCACGTGGAGTAAAATTATTCATGGCTTCTGCTCTGCCTCTTTGGTTTGCTGTCGCCCCGTGACAGCCGCTCGCGCACCCGTTTTGCCCTGACTCGATCCCGGTCCTTCGGCTTCAGCGCCTTCCCTTCCAGCTTTTGCAAGTGGCCGGGCTGCGCGGTCATCAGCAGTTCATCGACCGTCTGACGACCCACTGACTTTAATATACCCAGATCAACACCTAAACGCAAATCCGACAGGAGGTCCAGCGCTTCCTTGGTGGTCAGCAAGTGGGCGTGGGTCAGGATCCCATAGGCCCGGCCGATGTGGTCCTTGAGGAACAATTCCTTCTTTTCCACCAGCCTGGCCCGGGCATTCCGCTCGTGTTCAACGATTTCCCGGGCAATTTGCTCGATGTTGTACACAATGTCCGCCTCGCGTTCGCCGAGGGTCATCTGGTTGGAAATCTGGAAGAAATTGCCGATCGCCTCGGTCCCCTCGCCCCACAGGCCACGCACCGTCAGGCCAATCTTGCCCAACCCCTTGATAATCGGATTCATCTCCTCCATCAGGACCAGACCCGGCAAGTGCATCATCACGCTGGCCCGCATGCCGGTGCCGACATTGGTCGGGCAGGAGGTGAGGTACCCCAGCGCATCCGAAAAGGCATATTCCGTCTGGTTTTCGATCTCGGAGTCCACCTGGTCGATCTTCTCCCACGCCGCCCCGAGGTTGAGGCCGGATTGAAGGACCTGGATGCGGAGGTGATCCTCCTCGTTGACCATGACCGAGACCAGCTCGTCCGCACTCAGGATCAACCCGCTGCCACGCCCCTTTTCCATCTGTTCGCGGCTGATCAGGTGTCGCTCCAGCAGGATCTGCTTGTCGAGTTCGTCCAACTCGTCCATGCCGATGTCGATTTCCGGCTGGATCGACGGCAGGCCGGACAACCGCGGCCGCAGGGTGGACCAGATCCGGGCACATTCCTCGACCCCGCCCCACCCCGGGAAGGCCGAGTTCTTCAAGTTGCGGGCCAGCCGGATCCGGCTGGTGATGACGATCTGCTCATCGTCGCCGGACGACATCCACGCCCCGGTATTGTCCAGCAGGGTGTCGATGTTCATGGCCTTACCCCTGCTCCATGGATGCGCGGCAGGCGGTGATGCGGTCCCGGATCTTGGCGGCCTTTTCGTACTGCTCGTCGGCAATGGCCTGGTCGAGCGCCTGCTGCAGGTCGTTCAGTTCCTTGATGAACTGCACCCGGCGCGCCGCCGTGGCCGGGACCTTGCCGACATGGCGGTCGTTGCGGTGCATCGCGCGGAGCAGCGAGGGCAAATCCTCGGAAAAGGCCTCGTAGCACGCGGCACAGCCGAAGCGCCCGCTCTTCTTGAAGTCGGACCGACGCATGTGGCAGCGTGGACAAGATCGCTCGGACGAGGGCGAAGCGGTTTCCTCCCGCTTGCCGCCCATGCCGAGCAGGATGTCGGTGATCGAGATCGGCCCCTGCATGTCGAAGCCGTTTTTCTGGGCACACGCCTCGCAGAGATGAAGTTTCTTGATCGAGCCATCGATG
>CALBHI010000439.1 GCA_937894535.1 uncultured Verrucomicrobiota bacterium | reverse complement strand
CTGCGGTTCACCGTGTAGCTTTCGATGCGCGTCGGCAGCGGAATCGGACCGGCTACCCGGGCGCCCGTGCGTTTGGCAGTTTCGACGATGTCACTTGCGGACTGATCCAGTACGCGGTGATCATACGCCTTCAAGCGGATTCGTATTTTCTGTCCATTCATAATTACCGATTCAGTATGCTGTTTTTCAAATTATCCGGAACCACGTCAAATTGACTCGGCTCCATACTATAACTCGCCCGGCCACGCGTGACCGAACGCAAGCTGGTCGCATACCCGAACATTTCCGCGAGGGGGACCTCGACATGAACGGTATGAAACCCGTCTTGCGCGACCATATCCTTCACCTTGCCGCGCCGACCATTTATATCACCCAAGACATCGCCCAGGTGCTCGTCCGGCACTACAATTTCCACTTTCATAATAGGTTCGAGCAGAACCGGTTGGGCCGCCCGAACCGCATCACGAAAAGCCATGATCGCGGCAGACCGGAACGCGACATCCGTCGAAAATTCCGGGTGGAAACCGCATTGTATAACACGCACCTCTAAATCAATCAACGAATAATTTCCTAAAATTCCTGTTACCAGCCCCGATTCGATGCCTTCACGCAACGGAACCTCAAATTCCTTAGGAAAACGGTCGGATTTGACGGAGGTAAGGATCAGGTTGCCTTCACCGCGACCGCGTGGCGAGACGTCCAATTCGACCTGGGCAAACTGGCGCGAACCGGCCAGTTCGCGATCAAACGTATGTTCGGCGTGGGCTTTGGCGGAAATCGTTTCGCGGTAGGCAACCATGGGCTTACCAGCATTGGCTTGGACACGAAATTCACGCAGCATGCGGTCTTTGATGATCTCGAGGTGCAGTTCCCCCATCCCGCTGATGATGGTCTGGGACGTTTCGGTATCCATAGTAACCCTGAACGTGGGATCTTCTTCGCCCAGCGTTTGCAGCGTGGATAGCATTTTCTCCTTGTCGGCCTGTGTTTTCGGCTCGATGGCCATGGAGATGACCGGTTCGGGAAAGGTGATACGTTCAAGGACAACCGGTTGCTGCTCCGCGCACAACGTGTCGCCCGTGGTTACTTCCTTCTGTCCGCTGATCGCGCCAATTTCACCGGCATAGAGAACATCCACATCCTCACGCTGGTTGGCGTGGACGCGCAGGATGCGCATCAGCTTTTCCCGCTTGCGGGTGCGGGGATTAAAGGCGTTGGTGTTTTTCTTGAGTTGTCCTGAATAAACACGAACGTAGGCCAGTTTCCCGACATAAGGATCCGTGGCGATCTTGAAGGCAAGGGCGCTGAGGGGCTCGTGATCGCTGGTGGCGCGTTCGACCTCCTCGCCGGTCTTGGGATGCGTACCGCGAACGGCCGGAACATCGAGCGGTGAGGGCAAAAAATCGACCACCGCGTCCAGCAGCAATTGGACACCCTGATTGCGCAGCGAACTCCCACAGGCAACAGGAAGCAAGGTGCCGGCGATCACACACCGGCGGATGGCCGCACGCAACGCCGGGGCATCGACGTCCGGATTCTCCATGTAACGATTGAGCAACTCCTCGTCCCGTTCAGCGACCGACTCGACCAAAACGGACCGGTGCAGTTCCAGGTCGGCATTCAACGGCTCCGGCACCGGGATTTCAATGATCTCGGCACCCATGCTGGTTGCATCGAAGCGGTAGGCCTTGCCGGTAATCAGGTCGATGATGCCGTCAAAGGCCTCGGCCTCGCCAATGGGAAGCTGAATGGGAACGGCCGGAACGGAAAGTTTGGTGCGGATGTGCTCCACCACCCAGTGGAAGCGCGCGCCCATACGATCGATCTTGTTAACGAAGGCGATGCAGGGAACGCGGTATTTGCGGGCCTGGCGCCAAACCGTTTCGGATTGAGGTTGAACGCCCGCGACACCGCAGAAAACACCGACGGCGCCATCCAACACCCGCAGCGATCGTTCGACTTCCACCGTAAAATCGACATGGCCCGGGGTATCGATGATGTTGATCTGGTGATCGCGCCAGAAACACGTGGTGGCAGCACTGGTGATGGTGATGCCCCGCTCCTGTTCCTGGATCATCCAATCCATGGTGGCAGTGCCCTCATCGACACTGCCCATCTTGTACACCCGACCGGTGTAGTAGAGCATCCGCTCGGTGGTGGTGGTCTTACCGGCATCAATGTGGGCCATGATGCCAATGTTGCGGATGGTGCGGAGCGGGTGCGCACGACCTTCCGCATCAGGCGAGGCGGGGCGATGGGCAGACAAACCATCTGTCGGCGAATCGCCCACGGCGGCCCTTTCGGAAAAGGCTGGATGTTACCAGCGGTAGTGGGCGAACGCCTTGTTGGCCTGCGCCATCTTGTGCGTATCGTCGCGCTTTTTGATGGCGTTGCCCTGGTTCTTGGCGGCATCCATCAGTTCGAGGGCCAAGGCACGCTTCATCGGAACACCCTTGCGGGCTTTCGAGAACTGGACAATCCAGCGCATGGCCAAGGCCGTCTGACGGGAGGCATCCACTTCAACCGGGACTTGGTAGGTGGCACCACCAACACGGCGGGACTTGACTTCAAGGCGAGGCTTGGCGTTGTTCAAGGCCTGCAGCAAGACTTCCATCGGATCCGCACCGGTCTTGTCCTTCACATGATCCAGCGCATCGTAGACGATGCCTTCGGCGACTGAGCGCTTGCCGCTGTTCATGATTTTGCTGATGAGGAGGGAAACATCCTCGCTGGTGTAGCGAAGATCCTTAGCGGCCGGGCGTTTTTCTGCTCTGCGTCTGCGTGCCATACCTTAACCTATACCCTTGTCGATCGTTATTGTTGCTTCTTGGGGCGCTTGGTTCCGTACTTGGAACGGCCACGGCGGCGCTGGCCCCAACCCGGCTGTTCATCCACACCCTTGCAGTCCAGCGAACCGCGGACGATGTGATAACGAACACCCGGCAAATCCTTCACACGACCACCACGAACCAGCACCATGCTGTGTTCCTGAAGGTTGTGGCCGACACCCGGAATGTAGGCGGTGACTTCAATCCCGTTGGTCAGACGGACACGGGCCACCTTGCGGAGCGCCGAGTTCGGCTTTTTCGGGGTCTGGGTCTTGACCAGCAGACAAACACCACGGCGCTGCGGACATTTGGACAGCGCGGGGGATTTGTTCTTTTTGCGGGCCAAAATGCGACCCTTTTTCACGAGTTGATTGATTGTCGGCATAATTCTTACCTGTATCGATTTAAGAGCGCGGAAACGTAGCAAAGCACCCGCATTCTTACAATCATTTCTTCATTCCAGTTAGATTTTTTGCTCCAGGAAGTGGTCACCCAGCATTTCCTCCACGGAAATCGGTTCGCCGAGCGGCACCAGACGGATGTTCTTGTACATCCCGAAACCGGAGCCGGCGGGAATCAAGTGACCCATGATGACGTTTTCCTTGAATCCGCGCAGGTGATCGACGCGGCCGAGGGCAGCAGCTTCGGTCAGAACCCGGGTCGTATCCTGGAAGGACGCGGCGGAGATGAAACTTTCCGTCTCCAACGAAGCCTTGGTGATACCCAGCAGGACCGGCGAGGCTTCGGCGGGGCGTTTACCCTCGGCCATGGCCTTTTGGTTGACGTCGATGAAGTGCTGGCGTTCGATCTGCTCGTTCCAGAGGAATTCGGTATCGCCCGGATCGGTAATGCGGACCTTGCGCAGCATCTGGCGCACGATGATCTCGATATGCTTGTCGTTGATTTCCACACCCTGCAGGCGGTACACCATCTGGACTTCGTTGACCAGGTACTCCTGAAGTTCCTGCGGACCGCAGACCTCGAGGATTTCCTGCGGCACCACCGGACCTTCGGTGAGCTGTTGCCCCTTCTTCACGCGGTCGTTGCGGAAGACCACGATGTGTTTGCCCATCGGGATGAGATGCTCTTCCTCGTCACCGGTGACCGGATCGCGGACCACGAGCTTGCGGCGACCGCGGGCGGTGCCGGCGAACTCGACGATACCGTCGATACGGGCGATCTCCGCGGCATCCTTCGGACGGCGGGCCTCGAACAGCTCGGCCACGCGCGGAAGACCACCGGTAATGTCCTTGGTACGGACGACTTTGCGGGGAGTCTTGGCCAGCATGGCACCGGCGATCACCGGGGTTCCCTTGGTAACCATGACGTGGGCGCCAGCCGGGATCGAGTAGGAGCTGACCACCGCTCCGCTATCCGGGTTCTTGAGTACGATCTGGGGATGCAGGTCTTCCTTGTGCTCGAGGACGACGGTACCTTCCATGCCGGTGGCTTCGTCCATCTCGCGCTTGACCGTAACGCCCTCGATGAAGTCGTGGAACTCAACCACACCGTTCTGCTCGGAGAGAATCGGTACGCTGTAGGGATCCCACTTCACGAAGCTCTGGCCCTTCTTGACCATATCGCCGTCCGCAACGGCGATCACGGCACCGATGACGGTCGTGTACCGCTCAAGTTCACGGCCTTCCTTGTCATAAATGCTGATATAGCCGTTCTTATTCAGGGCGACGTAATTGCCGTCGAGCGCTTTGACCGTGCGAAGATCCTGGTAGCGGACCACACCCTCGTGCTTGGCGATAATCTGGGGCTGTTTGAACACCGAACTGGCGGTACCACCGATGTGGAAGGTACGCATGGTGAGCTGGGTACCCGGCTCACCGATCGATTGTGCAGCGATGATACCGACGGATTCGCCCAGTTCGATCGGGCGGCCGTTGGCCAGACTGCGTCCGTAGCACTTCGCGCATACGCCGACCCGGGACTCGCAGGTCAGCACGCTGCGGATCTTCACGGATTCCAGTTCCGACTTGGCAATGCGGGCCTGCGCCTTCTCGTCGATCTCCTGGGATGCGGCGACGATGATTTCGCGGCTGACCGGATCACGGATATCATCCAGCGCGGTGCGGCCGAGGATACGGGCGCTCAGCGGCACCAATTCCTCGTCGCCTTCGTAGATGGCCTTGAGTTCTGCGTGTTCCTGCGCGGGATTCGCGGCCAACTCCT
>CALBHI010000438.1 GCA_937894535.1 uncultured Verrucomicrobiota bacterium | reverse complement strand
AGTAGGTCCAGGTCTCGTTGGTTTCGATGACCCGGTTGTTGTTGAGGTCGCCCGAAATCAGGTTGGTGATGAAGCCGATGTCGCTGTCGTACACCACCACGTTGGTGATCCCGATGTTGCCGGTGTTGCGCACCACGTAGGTCCAGGTCACGGCGTTGCCCACCGCGATGGTCGGACCCGTCGGCGTGTCCGCGTCCTGCCCGTTGGTCGCCTTTTCGATGTCAATCGCGCCGCTTGCTCCGAAGTAGTGGGAGGGATCGGTGTCGGAAACCGTATTGGTCGCAACCACGGAGCGTCCGGTTACGGAACCCAGGTTGGCATATTGGCCGATGCTCGCGAATCCGGTGGCCGTAAACGTCCAGGTCTCGTTGGTTTCCAGGACACCGTTGGCATTCAGATCGCCACTGGTCAGCGACGTGATGGGTCCGAGGTCATTGTCAAACACGGCGATGTTGGTCAACGCCACGTTACCGGTGTTGCGCACCACGTAGGTCCAGGTCACACCGGAACCCACGGTGAGGACGGGACCGGTCGGCGTGTCCGCATCCTGCCCATTGGTCGCCTTCTCGATGTCGATCCCGGGAAGGTTGAAGTAAAGCCCCGCATCAATCGACGGGTTGTTCTGGCCGGAGAGCAGCGATACGGCATCGGACCGCAGCGTGACCGGATCGATGTTGCTGTCCACATTCGTATTGCTCCCTTGAAAGGAGGGCGACACGAAGGCGTTGAGCGGGGGCACGATCTCCACCACGTAGTTGGTGAACGGGGCCAGGTTGGTGAATACGTACGCGCCGGACACCGAGGAGGTCGTCGTGGCGATCGTGACCCCGTTGGAGAGCAGGCGCACGACCACGCCAGGCAACCCGGTTTCGCTACCCTCCTGAATGCCATTCAGGTTGGTATCGTGCCAGATGAAGTCACCCAGACGCGCCGGAAAAAAGAAACCGGCATCGATGGTGCTGTTGGATTGGCCCGAACCCAGAGCCACGGAATCGGAGCGCAACGTCAGGGCATCGATGTTGCTGTCGAGGTTGGTATTTCCGCCCTGGAAAACGAGGGTGGCCGCCGCGCCCACGGGTGCGCTTACCTCGATGGCATAGTTGGTGAAGGGCGGCAGGTTGGTGAAAGCGTAGGCACCGGACACCGACGAGGTCGTCGTGGCGACGGCGACGCCGTTCGACAACAGGCGAACCACCACGGACGGGAAACCGGTCTCCCCGCCGTTCTGCACGCCGTCGCGGTTGATGTCGTGCCAGATGAAGTCGCCCAGCGATGCGCCGAACACGAGACCGGCATCGACGGTGCGGTTCGTCTCCCCGCTGCCGAGGTTGATCGCCGCGGAACGTCCGGTGATGGGGTCGGCGTTGCTGTCGAGGTTGGTGTTCCCGCCCGCTTGCAGTGCAGTGAAGTACATGCCCGACGGACGGAAAAATTCGACTACGTAGTTGGTGAAGGGTACCAGGTTGGTGAACGCGTAGGAACCGGACACCGATGAGGTGGTGGTGGCGATGGCGACCCCGTTGGAGAGAAGGCGGATCACCACCCCGGCCACGCCGGTCTCACCGCCGGACTGCACGCCGTCGAGGTTGGTGTCATGCCAGACGAAGTCACCCAGTTGCGCACAGGTGGTGATATCCAGCGACCACACGAAGTATTCCTCGAGGGTATCAACATCAAACCCGGTATTGTCGCTTGCCGGCTCGAAACCCGGAGCACCGAAACTACGTCCGACAAATGGCGCGAAATCGCCCAGGCCATCCGCCGCGTCCAGGTAATCGGTATCCAACGCGTCATCACCCACCCGCTCGTGCGCACCCAGGCCCGTTGGTCCTTGGCCGATACCGGGAGCGGAGTCGGCGACATCCCACCCCGATATTCCGCCGGTGTTTTCATCCGCCGTCGTATAGGCCGCCAAGCGGAAGCGGTTGGTCGGGGCCGGAACCGTGGCAAAGCCAAGGTTCGTCCACGGGATGGCGAATTCGTACTGCTGGAAGGTACGGCTGTAGTATGGCCGCACCAACGCACTCAAGGTATCGGCAACATCCTGGTAAAGGAACGTCGATGCCAGCGACCAACTACCGATGGTTCCGCTCGCGGCATACAGGTTGGCCGGGGCATCCACCCCCTGGGTCACGCCGCGCCAGACCAGCTCAACCACATAGTCCGGATCCCACCCCTTGAAGTTGACATGCCGGCTGTTCGGCGCGGTGGGCCCCAGCGCACCGGTGTTTGATATCCGGTCGTTCAGCGTGTTGGTCGTCGCCGAATCGTTGTTGCTGTTGCGTCCGACCACATCGAGGGCGAGGTAGACGTTCATGCGGTCCGGCTCGTTGTCCCAACCGAGCGCACCCGGTCCCGACACCAGGACATACAAGTAGTTCGCATCGCCGTAGGCATAGACATTCGCAACATCCCCGTGGTTGAACGCGCCCACGAGCACGGTGGTGTTGGTGCTGCCGGTCGTGCCGAAGGTGATCGACCGCGCGGACGACTCGCCGATGAAGTCCGAGGAATTGGTGCTACCCCCGCTGTACGGCCCGGCGAAACCCGCCTCGGTCAACAACCGGTACTGCGGCTTGACCTGGCCATTGACCGCGAAACCGACGGGCGGGCAATTCGGACACGCCACGCTGGCCGTGGTATCCCGGCGCGCGTTGGACAAGGTCTGGCGGTCGTTGGTCCCGGGATCGGTCGGACGTCCCCCGGCTTTTCCGAACGGCTGGGAATTGATGAACTGGATTCCGGCCGCGGTCAGATCAAATCCCGTCGTCGAGCAATTCACCCCATTGACCAAGACCAGGCTGTTGAGGCCCACCCCGTCAATCACCCGTCCCGCAGGCTCGCTGTTCTCCACCGAAACCAGGTACATGCACAAGGTCGAATTGTTCCGCAATTCCAACGGCAAGCCGGCAAGATCGGCCGGCAACACCAGCTCGATCTGCCGCCGGAATCCACTGACCCGGCTGGTCACGCTGAATTCTCCGCCGATCTGCGTGCGCAGGTTTGCGCCGTCATTGCGCCACAATTGCGCGCGCATGGAATTCACCCCGTCGGGATACATGGCGATGAAATAATCGACATTCCAGGCGAACTCGCGTTCCCACGCCTGCCCGTTCTGCCACATCTCCAACCGCGGCGCGCCATCACAATTCACCTCGATGCCGATCAGGTAGTTCACCGTCATCGTCGAGGGAATGCCAAAGAAATCCCCGGTGGTTGCATCCAGGTCACGCGACGAATCCACCGTCCAGGCAAACCACCACGCCGCATTCGTCGCCGTGGAACCAGGCAACGACAAGGCGTGGAAATCCATCACATCACCCCGGCCACCCGTCGCGTGACACTCGCCATCCCCCTGCGTATCATTGCCCGCCGCATCAATCGCCCGCGTCGATCCATAGGGCTCGCCAATACGGCCGTCCAGCACCCCGTCCGCCCATACCGCAACGCCAAACAGGCCAACCAGACAGCCCACCACTATCCGCTTGAAAAAGGAACCCATACACAACCTCCCAGCACCACCAACCGGCACATACAACCGCCGCGCGCCAGCCCGAATGCCCACCGTGAAATTTTTCATAACAGTACCCAAACGCGAACCCAACGTTTACGAAAACAACGAGAATAAACCGCTTAATCGATAGTCCTATCCAGGGCCATCGGACACTCAAGAAGCGGGGCGCTCCTTACGCCCCATGACACGGCGGGAGGGTATGCATCGACCAGACACCCTCACCAACCGTTAAAGCGCTCTACTAATTCGCCGTTACCCTGTCAATAGAATTTGTGTGTCCCGAACCAGGGTTCGCCGGGCCACATGGACATCCGCCCTCTCTTCCGGCATGATGGCGGGCATGGAGTTATCTGCTTACGCACCGGGCCGTTTGGTTGGGGTGGCCGTTTTGCTCGCCGCGCTCTACATGCTCCAACCCGGTGCGTATCTGGCCGGAAATTGGGACCCCGGTGTGTACCTCGGTGTTGGCGCCGCCACCGCCCGGCATCCGGTGAGCTTTCGTTTTCCGGACGCGGCGACGGAGGTGTTGACGGTGACCCAGACCGCGATGCTGTACCCCGAACAACACGGCATCACCATCAAAACGCCCGGATTTTTCAGCCCGGGCCCGCCCTTTGGCTACCTGGTCCCTCAATTCCTGCCCGCCTACCCCCGGTTGCTGGGCGCAGCCTTCACAGCGGGCGGACTTCCCGCCGCGCTCCGCCTGGATGCCCTGCTCATCGCCTGGTCGGTCGTCATCTTCGCCCGCTGGGCGGAACGCCGGGCCGGTTCCCCCGTCGCGTTCTGGTCCACGGTCGCCTTGCTCGGCCTGCACCCGGTGACTTTCTGGTTTGCCCGCTTCCACACCGCCGAATCCCTCGCCTTGCTGTTGTCCGCGCTGTGGGTGGCCAGCCTGTTCGGTGCTTCCACCATGTCCCCGGCTTCCACGCTCCGACGCATCGGATCCTATGCTCCACCCTGGCTGCTGTGCTGGACGACCCCGGCCACGTGGCCGGTGGTTCTCGGATCCGCCCTGCTCGCTTTCGCCCCGGGACAGACCACCCGCCACCGCATCGCCATCGCCCTCACGGCGATCGGCGGTCCAGCCAGCATCGCGCTGAGCCTGCTCGCCCTGGACCATCCTTATGCGGACCACCTCCGCCGGGTCACCCCCGACCCGCCCGGCCTGCTCTGGATCGGACTGTTGATCACCGCCGGGATGAGCCTCAGCGCGCTTGTCGTCCGCTTCGCTCTCCCGACACGCCCCACCGCGCCCCGTACTCGGCATCCCGGCACCATGGCGATCATCCTCGCCGCCGTGGCCGCGCTTTCGATCCTGACGCCATCCCTCGCGCCGCCGTTTGCCGATGGCCTGTTCGTGCTGACCCCGGTCGCCCTCTGGCTGGTGGCCTTGCCGGCCTTTGTGTCGCCCACCCCCCGCGAACGCTTCCACCTGCTCTGGCTGTTGGCCATCACCGTCGCCATCTCGCTGTTGTTCATCCTGGCCCCGGCCATGCCCGCCCTGTATCCGTGGACATGGAAACGCTGGATGTGGTGGACCCTCCCGGTCCTATCCGCCGCGGCCGCCATGACCATCGCCACGCAAAGCGCCCGCGCCACACCGACGTTCCGTCTCCGCATCCTCGCACCGGCCGCGTCCACCGCCGCCCTGGTGTTACTCCCCTGGGTCTGGTGCGCCCCCCTCGCCACCACCACCGCCTGGCAGGGCCTCCCGGACTGGATGGACCACCTGGCCGCCGCCCTGCCGCGCGAGGCCATCGTACTCACCGACAAATCGCTCGCCGCCCCGCTCGAATTCCTCCACGGCCGCACCGTGGTCCCGCTGTATGCCGACGACCACACCGAACGCGCTCCCTATTACCAGCAACTCCTCGCCGAACATCCCGACCGCACGTTTGCCCTGGTGACCTCGCTCGCCCCGCCCGCCTGGTGGCCGGGCACCGCCGCCCAACCGGTTTTCATCACCCCCTACGAAGGCCACTGGATCAAACCACAACCGCAACCGCGCCACTTCACCGTGGAGACCCGCCGCTTTGATCCCTCCGTGTATCTGCTGGTCCCCGCAACCGCCCCATGAACCACCTGCGCGACATCCTGGATCGGCTCGTACGCATCGCCGCCGGAACATCCATGCCCGCCGACACCTGGCCCGCCGCCGGACACCCCGCCTGGCCCGCCATCGAACACCTCGCCGCCTTCCACCGCCTGATCCCGCTAATCGCCTACCGCATCGAGGAAACCACCTGTCCCGCGCCTCCGCCCCTCGTCGCCACCGCCTGGGCCGAGGCCCTGCACCGCGCCCGCCTGCAGCACCTGCTTGCCCTCGCCGACCTGACCGTGCTCGAAGCGGCCTTCACCCGCGCCGGCATCCCCTGCTGCCCGCTCAAAGGCCCGCGCCTCGCCGAAGCCCTTTATCCGTCACCCGGACTCCGCACCTCGGATGACCTCGACATGCTGATCGACCCGGCTTCGCGCGATACCGCCGTCGCAGTCCTGCGCGAACACGGTTACTACACCCGCGAACGTTGCCTGCCCCTGGTGGCCCGCTACCACTTCCACACCACCTGGTGGCACCGCACCACCGGCCAATGCGTGGAACTCCATACCCGCCCCGCCGACCACGCGACCCTGCCCGGACCCGCCGCAACAACCCCGCCCGTCTTCGTCGCCACCCTGCGCGACGATCCTGCCGCGATGGCCGTGTACCTCGCCGTGCACCTGGATAAACATGGCTGGCTGAACCGGCACCTGCCCGCCACGCCCACCTCCCCCCTGACCGCGCTGCACCCCTGGGCCGACAACCGCCTGATCTGGTTGCTCGACCTCACCCTGCACCTGCGCCGCCACCGGCTCGACCCCGCCCGCCTCGACGCCGTCGCCACCGCCTGGCGCTGTCGCGACGCCCTGCACAACAGCCTGCGGATCGCGGTCGCCCTCGGGATGATGGAACCCACGGACGGCATCGATCCGGAACCCGCCACCCCCGCCCCGTGGCCCCTGCGCCCCCTGCTCCGCCGGCTCGACCACGACCTTGAATCCCTCGATACAAACCGCCTCGCCACCCCCTGGTGGCTCCGCCCCGGCCGCATCAACGGCTTCCGGCCGGTCAGGATCGCAACCGCACTCCGGTGGCGATGACCGCCCCCGGTGGCATCGGCCTACACGGAAAACAAAACGGCGACGACCCTCGCGGAATCGTCGCCGTCGCGGCGCTGCCGTGGCTTATGGATCAGCGGGCGCGCGGCACCAGAATGACCTCGACGTGCGTCACACCGACATCGTGGATGCTGACGAACACGCGGTCACCGCCGTCGTTGACCACGCCGGGCGGCGTGCTTTCAGCCACGGTGTAACCGGCCGGGGCCACCACCTCGATCTGCGCGAGGTTGGTCATGCGGCGGAAGATGCGGCGGCCATCCGGCTCCTGCACGTAAGAAGCCGGATGCACATACCGGCTTTCCAACACATACCGCTCGCGCATCTTCTCGAGGAACTCCGGATTGTTGACCCGCACCGCCGGGCGCTGGTCAGCCTCGCGGATCAACTCGGAATGCAACGCGCGGTCGGCCACCCAGTCATACGCCTCGTGGGTATCGATCCGCGTGTCGATCGCCGAGGCACTCACGGTGAACGTCGCCCACGGGAACAAGGTCACCGCGTCAAACACCCCCGGCTCGTCGTGCAGGTCGTACACAATGATCGGATGGTCCTTCACCGCCGCCTCGTAGGTCGTGTCCATCAGGTCGCGGTACAGGCTGGTCGGCTGCCCGCGCGCGAGCACGAATTCGTTCGGGGCGACCGCACGGACCTCGTTGCCCGCAGGCAGCTCCCCGAAACTCGCCACCGTGGCATTGCCGTCGAAAAGGTTGCCCTGCAGCACCACCGTATCCGCCGAGGCCCCGTACAAGGCCACGTGGTTGTTGCGGAACAAATTGCCGATCAACGAGGGAATCAGGTGCGGATGCCACTGGAAGCCGATGTGGTTGTCCTCGATGACATTGTTGATGATCAGCGGATTCGCCGAGAAACAGAAGATCCCGACCGACCGCTCGTTGCCGCGGATCAGGTTGTGGGCGACCACGCCCGAACCGCCCTCGAAGAAAATCCCGAACCGCTGAAACGATTCGAGCGTGCTTTCAAACAGGCCGATGAAGTTGCCTTTGCTCGCCGCCAGCACGTTGCCGTTGCGCAGGGTGAAGCCAATCAGCGCCGACTCCTTGCCGAACGCGACCACCGTCTCCGCCCCCTGGCCATCGATCACCGTCACCGCATCGCCATCGGTCGAGCGCACCGTCACCCCGTCGCGCAACACCAGCGTGCCATGATACACCCCGGGCGCCACCAACACCTCGCCACCGGGACTCGCCCCGTCGATCAAATCCTGCACCAGGGCCGTGGTCAACGGCGTAGCTTCCTGCGCCCAACCCGCCACCGCCCAACCCGCGACCAAAACCAGACCAGCCAGAAATCGTTTCATGGAAACCTCATTAACAACGTGTCCAAGTATCATATCGGGTCCGGCCGGATTTGTTAACAACATAA
>CALBHI010000437.1 GCA_937894535.1 uncultured Verrucomicrobiota bacterium | reverse complement strand
CATGGCCTCGACATCGGGATTAAGCCCATCCAGGGCCGGGTCGTGGAACCACCAAGTATAGACAATCAGGTGCACGCCGCCGAGGATGCCGGTCCAGCGGAAATGCGGAATGCCACCGGCTTTCAGCAGCGCGGAGAACTCCCACAATCCGAGGGCACAGAACAACGCCAGCACCGCCACCGCGCCCTCGGAAGGAAGAAAGCGCAACGCGGCCAGCAAGGCGCCGGCCATGAGGAATCCGCTGATGATCCGGTATTTCAGCATGTCACGCCACGCCTCCAAACCGACGGTGCCGCCGCTGGTATTCGGCCAACGCCTCGTCCAGTTGCGGCGCCCGGAAATCCGGCCACAGCACCGGCGTCACGTAGAGCTCGGCGTACGACAGCTGCCACAACAGGAAGTTGCTGATGCGCATCTCCCCGCTGGTGCGGATCATGAAGTCGGGGTCGGGAATGTCCGGGGCATACAGGTGCTGGGCGATGGTTTTTTCGGTGATGGAGGACGGGTTCAGCCTCCCGTCCTTGACCTTGCGCGCGATGGCCTTCACCGCGTCGGTAAGTTCCGTGCGTCCGCCGTAGCTGAGCGCCAGGGTGAGCGTGCCCTTGGTGTAGTGGGCGGTTTCGCCGATGACCCGGTTGAGTTCCTTCTGCACTGCCGACGGCAGGTCTTGCATATGGCCGATTACGCGGAGTTTGACTTCGTTCGCGTGGAGTTCGTCCGACTGGTCGCGCAGGAACTTGCGCAGCAAGGCCATCAGCCCGGTGACTTCCGGCTTCGGGCGGACCCAGTTTTCCGAACTGAAGGCATAGAGGGTCAGGTATTCGATGCCGCGGCCGCGGCAGGCGCGGAGGATTTCCCGCACCGACTCCGCCCCCACCTGATGGCCCTTGATCCGCGGGAGGCCGCGGTTCTTGGCCCAGCGCCCGTTGCCATCCATGATGATGGCAACATGCCGCGGGAGGTTGGCGGAAGTTTTACTCATGGTCAGCCAAACATCGTCCGGTCGAGGAGGATCGTGCTGTCGCGCCGCGGACCGACGGACAGGATGGCCACGGTGACGCCGGTCAATTCCTCGAGACGGCGGACATAGGCCTTGGCCTTTTCGGGCAGTTGTTCCCACGACGCGACGTCCTTGGTCGAACACATCCACCCGGGCATGTCCTCGTACACCGGGCGGCACCGCTCCAGTTGGCGTACATTGGCGGGCACGCTGGTCAGCCGTTGGCCGTCGCACTCGTAGGCCACGCAGATGCGGATGGTCTCGACCTCGTCGAGCACATCAAGTTTGGTCACCGCCCAGGCGTCGATGCCGTTGACCATGACGGAGTAGCGGGCCACGACCAGGTCAAACCAGCCACAACGGCGCGGGCGGCCGGTGGTCGCGCCGAATTCGTTGCCCGCCTTGCGCAACCGTTCGCCCATCGCATCGGTCAACTCGGTCGGGAACGGTCCCTCACCCACCCGCGTCGAATAGGCCTTCACCACGCCGAGCACGCGGTCCACCTTGTGCGGCGGTACACCCGAACCGGTGCAGGCGCCACCGGCGGTGGCGCTGGAGGAGGTGACGAAGGGGTATGTGCCGTAATCGATGTCGAGCATCGTGCCCTGGGCGCCTTCAAACAGCACGGATTTCCCGGAGCCGATGGCCTCGTGCAGCATCGGGATGGTGTCGGTGATGAACGGGGCGAGGTAGTCCACCGCGGCGAGGGTGTCGCGGACGACGGAATCCACCTCGATTTCCGGAGCGCCGAGGGCGGCGAGGATCCGGTTGTTCGAGGTGATGCGGGCGCGCAGCAGGGCCTCGCGGTCGGGATCAACCAGATCGCCCATGCGCAGGCCGGTGCGCGCCGCCTTGTCGCCGTAGGTCGGGCCAATGCCGCGTTTGGTCGTACCGATCATCGTGCCGGTGGCCGGCTTCTTCTCGCGGAATTCATCGATCAACTTGTGGTAGGGCAACACGACATGGGCGCGGTCGCTGATGAAAAAGCGGCCGGTCGGATCGATCCCGCGGTCCACCACGCCCTTGATTTCCTTCACCAGCGCGACCGGGTCGACCACCAGTCCGTTGCCGATCACACATTTTTTGCCGGCATGCAGGATGCCCGACGGCACGAGGTGGAGCACATACTTGTCCGAGCCGATCTCCACGGTGTGGCCGGCGTTGTTGCCGCCCTGGTAACGGACGACCCAGTCAACCTTCTCGGTCAACACATCGATGATCTTTCCTTTGCCCTCGTCGCCCCACTGGGCGCCAATCAACACGGTATTCGGCATGCCTGTTCCTTAAGATGTAGGGGCGGATCGCCACAACCCGCCCAGCGTAACCTATTGAAATCGGGGGTGGGGTTCAACTGCAAAGGCGGAAACCGGGCACGTTCCGCCGCACTTGACCGGCGCACCGAAAAGATCAAGAGTTACGGCCCCATGAGCAGAAACGGCCAGCGCGGAAAATGGATCGGCATCGCAGTCAGCCTGGCGGTCAGCGGGGCGATTCTCGCCTACCTGTTTGCCAAGCTGGATTGGCGGGAGGTCGGGGCGCAACTAACCAAGGTCAATCCATGGTTCATCCTGCTGCTGACCGCGGCATTCCCGGTGATGATCTGGATGCGGGCCAAGCGCTGGCAATTGATCCTGCCCGGCGGCGACCGGTTGTCGGTGCCGCGGCTGATGGATGCGACGATCATCGGTTTTTTCGCGAGCTTCGTGCTCCCGCTGCGCGCCGGGGAGATTATCCGTCCGTGGATCCTCAGCCGCTGGCAACCCGTCCCGTTCAGCTCGGCGCTGGCCAGCATCCTGATCGAACGGCTGTCCGATTCGGCCTGCCTGCTCGCCTTGATGCTGCTTTGCCTGACCCAGCTTGACCGCGTGCCGGTGGAGTTGCTGATCGGCGCGAAGGTGCTGGGCCTGCTGACCGGCGTCCTGATCGCGGTGGTGGTGGTATCGTACCTCGCGCCGCGGCGCACCGAACGCCTGTTCCACTTGCTCTGCGGGTGGACACTTGGCCGGATGATGCCGCGCGCCTCGGCCAAGGCGAACCGGATGATCACCGACTACTTCAGTGGCCTGCGGGTCATCGCGTCGTTCGGACAACTGGCGAAGGTCATGCTCTGGTCGGTGGCGATGTGGGTGCTGATGGCCGCCTGGTACCAGGCGTTGCTGTGGGCGTTCGGCGAGTTCCCGACCTTCTGGGTGGGCATGATGCTGAATGTCATGATCGCGATGGCGGTGGCCGCGCCGAGCGCCCCCGGGTTCCTCGGCACGTTCCAGGTCGGCTGCATCCTCGCCTTGAGCTCGGTGTACGGTTACAGCAAGGAATTCGCGATGGCCTATTCGGTGGTCGGCCACCTGCTGCAACTGTTGTTCAATGTCGGGGCCGGGTTGCTGGTGCTGCACCTACGCGGCCTGACCTTCCGCCAGCTGCGTGGCGACCATACGCCCGCATCGTAAGGCATCACCCGCGCACGGCCGCGGCGATCGCCGCCACCACGGTGCGGATCGCGTCGTCGCCCACTTCCGGATAGATCGGCACGGCCAACGTCGTCGCCGCCGCGCATTCGCTCGCCGGAAAGTCCCCCGCCCGGTGGCCGAGGTAGGCGAAACATTCCTGCACGTGCAGCGGCACCGGATAATAGATCTCGTGGCCGATCTTCGCCTGCACGAGGTGGGCGATGACCTGATCGCGGCGCGGCAGGCGGAGGACAAACTGGTTGTAGATGTGGCGGCGATCCGGCAGGGCTGCGGGCAACACAACCTGCGCGGCATGCTGCACCCCGCATCCGGCCCCACCCCGCTCGCAGCAGGCCTGGTGGCCGCACGCCGGCAACCCCGGCGCGGCCAACCCCGCAGCGGCAAAGGCTTCGCGGTAGAGCGCGGCATTGCGCTGGCGCTGGTCGGACCAGGCATCGAGATGCTTCAATTTGATCCGCAGCACCGCGGCCTGCAGGGCGTCGAGGCGGAAGTTTCCGCCGATCAGCCGGTAGTAATACTTGGGTTGCATGCCGTGGTTGCGCAGCAATTTCAGCTTCTCGTACAAAGCGGGATCGTTGGTGGTGACCATGCCGCCATCGCCAAAGCCGCCGAGGTTTTTCGACGGGAAGAAACTGAAGCACCCCAGGTGGCCGATTGAGCCGGCGCGGCGGCCATTGTATTCCGAACCTATGGCCTGGGCGGCATCCTCGATCACCACCAGCTTGCGCCGCGTGGCGATGTCCATGATCGCATCCATGTCGGCCATCTGGCCGTAGAGATGCACCGGCATGATCGCCCGGGTGCGCGGCGTGACGGCGCGCTCGATGGCGGCGGCGTCGATGTTGAAGGTGACGGGATCAATGTCCACGAACACCGGCTTGGCCCCGAGGCGGGCGATGCTGCCCGCGGTGGCGAAGAAGGTGAACGGGCTGGTGATCACTTCGTCGCCCGGTTGCAGATCGATTGCCATCAGGGCCATCAGCAGCGCATCCGTGCCCGAGGAAACACCGACCCCGTAGGCGCAGTGCGAATAGGCGGCGACTTCCTTCTCGAGGCCCTCCACCTCGGGGCCGAGGATGAAGGCCTGCGACTCCATGACCCGGTCCACCACGGCCTTGATTTCTTCCTTCAGGGCCTGGTACTGGGGCTTCAAATCCAACAACGGTATGCTCATGCGCGGTCCTTTTCGGTTCGGAGGTATATACCAAGCGCCCACCCGGCGATCAATGGCACAAAGGGAAGGTGATGGCGGTCGCCGCCCTCAAACACGAGGTACACCACGGCATTGGACAGCACCAGGACGCCGAGCAACCACTCGCTCGGAGACGGCGACACCCGCTGGCGGACCACGCGTACCGCGGCTAGCGCCCACCAGGTGGCGACCAGCGCCCACCCCGCGACGAAGGCCGCGCTGAACACCGGTTTGATCCATCCCGGCACCGTGCCGCGCCGGTTGATCAGGTCGGTGAAGGTCGCTTCGCTTCCCCAGGTGTGCAGCGCCTTGCGCGCGGCGAGGCCCGCGAACCGCACGGGATCTTCGCGGATGAACCGGCGCGCCTCGGCGGAACACCACCGGCTGTGGGCCAGCATCTCCGCCGGGGTGGTGATGTCCGCCTGATCCGGCAACGCACTGTAGAGTCCATTCGAATCGGGATGGTTCGCGCTGTACAACACCAGTCCGCCCGACGTGCAAACCGGCACAAAGGCATCGAAGACCCGGGCGTTGCGCACCACCCACGGAGCCAGCACGACGGCCATGCCGAGCGAAAACACCACAACCCCGGCCACCGCACGGCGCGCCGCCAGCGTGCCCGCGAGCACCAGGCACAACACCCAGGTGGCGGCCTGGAGCGGCGCGATCAACTGCACCGCCTTGGTCAAGGCCGACAAACCGGCGAGCGCCCCGCCCAACAAGGCCCAGGCCATCGCCGCGCGCGGCGAGACCGCATCCCGCCAGCGCAGCAAGCCCCACACCATCGCCAGCAGGGTCAGCGTGTAGAGGTAATGGTAATACGGGGTGGTCAGCACATAGCCGAGGAACGTGGGATACCAGGCGACAACCAGCGCCGTGGCGCGTCCGGCCACCGGCCCGCCCGCTTCGCCGGCGAGCCGCCCGGATAGCCAGGTGATGCCAAGGCTGAGCGGGATCTGGGAAACCTGGGCCACCAGCGCCGTTGCCCCGAACACGGCAAACCAACTCGCGTACCACCACGCCTGCGCCGGCGGGTAGTAGGTCATCGGATCCATCACTCCGGTGGCGGCCAACGTCGCCCCGTGGCGAAACACAAACAGGCCATCGAACCACGGTTCCGGCCGGAACCACAGCAGCAACCCGACCTGGATCGCACCCGGCACGATGTACAACGCAATCCACCAGCCGACGTCCCCAACGCGACCGAGCCACGCCGCGAGCCGCTCGCGCTGCGCAATCGACATCACCGCCACCGCCATACCGAGGGCGACCGGCACATACCCAAGCCACACCTGTTTGTAGGCCGGGAACACCGCGACCAGGGCCAACACCAGCAACGGAAACAGGCGCACCGCCCACGTCGCTACGTCAACCAGCATGGAGGGAACCCGACTAGCCACGACGGACCTCGAGCAGGTTGCGGTACACGTCCTGATGCGCGGCCACACTGTTCGCCCAGGAGAACAGGCGATCCAGCCGCGCCTTGCCCTCCGCCCCCATCGCGGCGATCCGCTCCGGTTGCCGGACGAGCAGCAACATCGCATCAGCCAGCGCCTCGGCCTCGCCAGGCGGGACCAGGCGGCCGCTGCGTCCGTGATCCACCAGGTCGGGAATACCGCCGACATGGGTGCCGATGACCGGACGGCTCCACGCCATCGCTTCGAGGATGCTGTAGGGCAGGTTCTCGATGGTCGAACACATCACATACACATCGATGCTGCCCATGAAGGCGGCGACGCTGGTATAGCCGGGAAAAGCGAACGCCGATTCGAGTCCGGCCTGCCTGACCGCATCGCGGATATCCGCCTCCAGCGGCCCCTGACCGGCAACAACGAACCGCACATCCGGCCGCTCGGCCACTACCTGCTTGGCCGCCGCGACAAACAACGCATGGTTCTTCTCTTCGCTGAACCGGCCCATCATGCCAAAGGTCACCGGGCCGCCCGCTCCGCGAGCCGGAGCCGGGGCCGGATCAGGCAGCTCGCGTAAGCCGGACGGGATGCGCACCAGCGCCTCGCGGGCGACGCCGTGATCGAGCAGCAATTGTTCGTAGTACCGCGAGAGGCACACCACCCGGTCGCACCGCCGCAGGCACCACCGGTCGATCGCATCGTAGAGCCGCTCCTTTACATCGCGCCGGAACAGCCAGCCGTGCACCGTCGCCACCAACGGACGGATCCCGGCCATCCGCGCATGCAGGTTCGCCTTGTAGCCGATCACGTGCAACACATCGCCGTGGTGTTCGATGAACACCGCGCGCAAGGCCGCGGCCAACGCCCGTGACACCCGGCCGCGCACCGGCAGCAGGGTCACCGGCAATCCTTCGGCGCGCAACGTTTCCTGCAGGCCGCTCGGTTGGCCGGCCCGCCGCTGCTCCACCATCAACACGATCCGAGGCGTATCGCCGTTGGCGCGCAAGCCGACCGCCAAGTCGATGGTCGCCCGCTCCGCCCCGAACACCGCCCCGGTATCCTGCATGAAAAACACTATGTTCATCCGGCCACGTTGTAGCAAAACCCGGCCAGCGACACGAACAGGAATGTTCGCGCGGGATGGGCGTGATGCCTTGGCAACCGATCGATACCCCATGCCGCCCCCGCCAACTTTATCCTTCGTTTCCCCGCACGCCTTCTGTTAAATCCCTCCATGCTCGTCTCTTTTATCGTCGTCGTGTTCAACGAGGCCAAGGCCCTGCCGAAGGTCAAGGCGGCGTTCGACCGCCTGGTCCGGCCGGACGGCCTGCTCATGGAAACCATCGCGGTGGATGGTGGCAGCCGCGACGACTCGGTGGCGGTGGCGCGTTCGCTCGGATTTGACCAGGTGCTTGAACTGCCCGGCGCGAACATCCCGGTCTGCCGCAACGCCGGCCTGAAGGCGGCGCGCGGTGACTGGATCGCCTTCGTGGACGGCGATTGCGTGCTGGATCCCTCCTGGCTCGAACACGCCGGCCGCCTCCTGAACCGCCACCCGGAACTGATCCTCGGCTGGCCTGCCTCCCCACCCTCTCCCGGCACCTGGGTCCAGGAGGCCTGGCACGCGCACTGGATGAACAAAAATCCGGCGCTGGAGGACGATGCCGGCGAACAGGTGTTGAAACGCGAAGGCTTCCGCATGATCACCACGCGCAACATGATCTTCCACCGCGGGGTGGCCGATCGCGTCGGGGGCTTCGATGAAAACCTCGCCACCGGCGAAGACACCGACTTTGTGTTCCGCGCCACCATGGCCGGCATCGCCGCCTGGGGTCTGCCCGCCCTGCGCTCGGTCCACCTCGGCGAACCGGACACGCTGCGGAAATTCTACAAGCAACAGGTGTGGCACGCGAACCGCCGCGCCTATGCCGCGATCCTGCAAAAAAGCGGGATGACATCGGGCGGCAACGCCCCGCTGTTCACCGCGGTGTTCCTCGCCGCCGCCCTGCTTGCCCTCGCCGCGATCCCGCTCGGCCTGTTCCACCCGGTTGCCCTGCTCGGCCTGCTGCCCCTGCCTGGCCTGTTGCTGCTGCTCTCCGTGCGCACCTGCCGGCGCGCCCGGCGCGCGGACCTGCTGCTGCCGCTGGCCGTGCTCTACGGCGCCTACGGCCTCGCCCGCAGCCTCGACCTGGTCGGCCTCTCCCCGCACAAACCGAGCTGGAAAGCCTCGAAATAACCGCCGCGCCACCCATCAACCCGTCCGGAAGCGACCTCGCCTTGCCAATCGCTGTATTTGGAAGTTGAATGTTGATTGTTGAATGTTGGATGTTGGCCTCGTGACAACCAAGCCCACCATCCTGACCAACATGGCCTTCTGGCAAAACCCGGAGTGGCTGGCCCGGACCACCTCGATTTATCCGCTCACCCCGGGCGGCGGTGATCCGGCCTTCCTGCCCTGGTGGAAGGAGGCATGGATCCTGTTCCGGCGGCGCGCCGCGTACGACGTGGTCCTGACCATGGGTGTGCGTGAATCCTTCGCGTATGCGTTCCTGTGCTGGATCACCGGACGACCCTCGCGCCAGATCATGACCGAGGTGTTCATCGACGCCCCCGCCCACGACAGCGCAACGTGGCGCGCGAAGACCTGGCTCTACCGCAAGCTCGCCCGCACGGCGCTCGGCTTCATCACCAACAGCACCGCTGAAATCGGTACGAATGCGCAGCGCTTCCAGGTCCCGCGCGAGCGGTTCCGCTATGTGCCGCTGAACACCACCATCGACGAACCCCGCATGGTGGACGCGCCGGATGGCTACCTGTTCTGCGCCGGACGCACCCTGCGTGACTATGCGACCTTGCGCACCGTGATCGACGCCACCGACCTGCCCTGGCATATCGTGGGCGGCAGCCGCGACCTCGAAGGCGCATCCCTTCCCGCCCGGGTCACGGTGCACCGCGAAATCCAACGCGACGCCTACCTCGACCTGCTGCGTGGCGCCCGCCTCGTCGTCCTGCCCTTGCTGCCCACCGAACGCGCCACCGGCCAGGTCGTGCTGCTCGAAGCCATGTCGTACGGGAAGACGGTCATCACCACCCGCGCCCCCGGCACGGTGGATCTTGTGCGGCACGGTGAAAACGGATTTCTCACCGAGCCAGGTGATGCCGCAGCGATGACCGCCCTGCTCCACCAACTTCTGCGCGACCCCGCCGCCTGCACCCGGATCGGCCAACAAGCCCTGCGCGATGTCGAGACGCACCACGCCACCACAGCCCATGCCGGTCTGCGCCTGCAGGCGATCGCGGAATTGTGGCGGATGGGCTAAGCGCACGCGCGACGTTGCGTCAATCCCACATCACCGGCAGGGTGTAGGCTCGAATTAACGGATCGGGCGAAACGAGCGCAAGGTCATGGACTAACGCTTGCGCAATCAGCAACCGATCAAACGGATCCCGATGCAGCAAAGGAAGTGCCTCCAACCGGAAGATAGCAGCAGGCACCAACGGCAGAGGGTCCATGCCATGTTTCTCGCGAAGGGTCGGAATCATTCGGGACGGTGGTTTCGACAAGACTAATTTTCCAATGCTGTACTTAATACCGATTTCCAGCAGTGACACATCGCTCAAGTAGAGTTCGGTGTTAGGATCGACTAATCGTCGCATGACAACCGGAGGAATCTCGTCACTTCCGGTAAAAAACCACAGCGCAACGCATGTATCGAGCAGGTACTTCACGAGCGCGGACCATGAAACATGACATCAATCTCCGCGTCCGGCTCGTTGAAATCATGGGGAACCTGAATCATTCCCTTCCCCAACCCGTAGGGCCGACGTCCTTCCTTGGTCAATCGAAGCGGCCGGATTTCCGCGAAGGGCTGGTTGCGCTCACACAAGATGACTCGCTGTCCCTTCTTGACCAAACGTGTGTATTTGGACAAGTGCGTCTTCGCTTCGTTGATGTTGATCATGACCATCTTCATGGTCATAAACATAGTCATATTCTGGCCGGGCGTCAAGCGTGGCCGATTCCGATGGGGGCGTGATGGGATCGACCTGAGCGCGGATGGGCGCCCAGTGCGCCGGGACCGTTACGCCCGCGGCTCCAGCACCTCGCGGTAGAGGGCGGCGAACCGATCGCCGATGACCTCGGGCCGGTGGTTCCGGACGATGACCTCGCGGTTGGCGCGACCGGTGTCCTTGCGTAGTGCCGGGTTGCGGGCGAGGCCGAGGCAGGCCGAGGCCACCGCATCCATATCCCCCACCGGGACAACGGTGTTGCCGGCGACGGGACCGATCAGTTCGCGGTTGCCGCCGCAATCGGTGGCCACCACCGGCAGGCCGGCCGCCATGTATTCGAGGATGGTGTTGGAGAGGCCTTCGTTGCGCGACGGGGTGAGCACCCCGACATCGCAGAGGCGGAGCAACGAGGGCACGTCCTTCACGTCGCCGAGGAAACAGGCGCGGCCCTCGAGGCCGGCGCGGACCGCCATCGACTCCAGGGCGCGGCGCTCCACCCCGTCGCCCGCGATGACCAACGTCGCCGACGGGTGGGCGTTGCGGATGATCGCCGCCGCGTTCAGGAAGGTCGCGACATCCTTTTCCGGGTCCAACCGCGCCACCATCACAAACCGGGTATCGGCGGGAATTGCCGCCGCTCCGAGAAACGGCGCGGCAGCGAGGCGATCAAACTCGTCGACATCGAGGATGTTCGGGATGACCCGGAACTTTTCGCGGGCAATACCCTGTCGGGCGATTGCCTCGACAATCGCCTGCGCATTGGCCACGACCCGCCGGGCCTTGCCATCGGCGCGGCGCATCAGGTGGACCTTGTGCGCGGGATAGATCTGGCCGAGGTCGCGGCGGCTGGTGACCAGCGGAATGCCGGCAAGGGCGGCGGCGAACTGGCCGAAGATCGCGGCATCGGCATCCCAGGTGTGCAGCAGGTCCACCTGCTCCTCGCGGAGCCGGCGGGCCAGCCTCACCACCGCCCTCACGGTGGACGGCGCGAGCAGGCGGGTGATGCCGATTTCCGCGACGGGTCCGCAGGCCTGTTCCACCGCCTCGAGGAAAAATCCTTCGCGGCGGAACACCACCACCGGGTTCCGGTCGCCGCGGCGCGACAATTCCATGGCCACGCGGGCGCATTGGCCCTCGGTGCCGCCGCGGATCAGATTCCAGACCAGGTGAAGGACGTGCATGGCGCGGGTTCAGGGTTCGTCGGCCAGGGTGCGCACGGTGTCGCGCACGATCTGGACATTGGTGTAGGCGGCACGCCATCCGAGACGTTCGCCCTCGGCGACATCGAGTACATGGCGGTAGCGCAGCATCAGCAGGCGCTCCTTCGGGACCGGCCGGTAGCCGAGCAAGGCGGAAACGGCATGGATCGGACCGAGGGGCAAGGCGAGGATGCGGGTGGGCTCGAGCAGGAACTCGTTTTCGATTTCGCGGATCCATTGGCGGATCGACACCGCATCTCGGCTGGCTGCGTTGAACATGCCGGTGGCGCGGTGTTCGATCACCGCCGCGATCAGGGATGCGCAATCCGTGACATGCACGAGGTGGACCGGGTGGTCGCCGCGGCCGGGGATCACCACGAAGCCGCGTCGGCGGATCGATTCCAGCAGCGACACAAACAGGCCGCCGCGGCCGCCGCCGGCGATGATGCACGGGATGATCGTCGCGTTCGGGCCGGGGCGGGCATCGACGATGCGCTTGGCGGCGATTTTCGAGGCGGAGTACAGGCCTTGTTCGGCCAGCGGGGTGCTGGTCGTGCACAGCGGCCGGTCGGCCTGCTGGTAGATCATGCTTGTCGAGACGTTCACGAAGTGGACATCCGGCGAGGCGTAGCGTTCGGCCAGCAGACGGGTCGCCTCCACGTTGTTGCGTTGGAAAAAGGCGCGGCGTCCGAAGGTCGGCAGGGTTTTCGGGTCGACGTACTGCACCGCCGCGGCGTGGAGAACGGTATCGGCGTCGGGCAAGCCGCGAACGTAGGCGGGATCGGCCAGATCGCCCACATGGTCCACCTCCCCGCGCTGGTCGGCGGTGATGACCGCATGCCCGGCCTGCTTCAGCAGCGGAATCACCGCCCCGGCCAGAAATCCGGCGGCTCCGGTTACGAGTATGCGCATGGTTGTTGCCTCCTGTTATCCGGATGCGGGGCGCACCCGGAAGGGGTCAATACATCCGGTATCCTGCGGTGAACACCACCGTGAACAGGGTCAGCAGCATCAGGCTGAACATCAGCCACCCGGTATCGACCAGGCGGTTTCGCGTGCCCGCAAAGCCGAGGACGAGGTACACCGGGAAAATCATCAGCACGTGGCGCTGGATCGACTCCAGCACGTTGGATGACACGAAAAGCAAAAGCAGCATGCCGCCGTAGACCAGGTAGCTCAGGCGGATGCGGGTGAACAGGCCGGTGATCAGCGCGGCCAGGGCGAGGAGCACGCTGCCGTGGTAGAGGATTTGCTCGAACGGCGGATACTGCCGGGCGTGGGCGAAGGTTTCGTAGAAGGGCACGACCTTGCGGTTCCACGAGGCGGTCGCCTTGGAGAAGGCGAAGGCATCGCCGAACTGGAGGTGCAGGTACAGCATGTAGAGTGCGAGTCCGGCCGGGATCAGGGCTAACCAGAGGATGGATGCGCGCGGGCGGTTCCAGCGCCACGGCCAAAGCCGGTCGCGTTCCACGCCGAAATACTCCATGGCCACCGGCGCGAAGATCAGCACGCCCGGCGTCTTGGCGAGGGCGAGCAGGCCTCCGCAGGCACA
>CALBHI010000436.1 GCA_937894535.1 uncultured Verrucomicrobiota bacterium | reverse complement strand
CGCTGCTCGTCGCCGTGTTCGGTATTGTCCGGGGTATGATTCGTCGCCGTTGATCCACTACCAGGAAACCACCTATGACTACCAAAACATTGTTTCGATTGCTGTTGATTCTCGCGGTTGTGTCGGCGTTGGCCTATTGGCTCAACCGTCCGGCGGGCAAGGTGACCGTGGAGGGCGTCGCCGCGGGTGATCCGGTGCTGCCCGGACTTGATGTCAACGCCATCACCCGCATCGAGGTGGCGGGGGGCCAGAGTACCTCGGTCGTTGTGCGTGCCGAAAACGGCTGGGTATCCGAGAATTGGTTTGGATATGCGGCGCGCTTCGACCGTGTGGTGAGCGCCTTGCGCGGCTTGGCCGAGTTGACGGTTGGCCAGGTGCAACGTGATGGAACGACCATGCTGGCTGACTATGGCTTGGATGCCACCACGCCCGGACCCGACACCGTGCGCCTACGCCTAGGCACGAAGGATAATCCCGAGGCGTTTACGTTGTGGCTGGGTGCGTTGAAGCATCCGCGCGACGCCGCCAGCATCGGTCTTGGCATGCCGAATGGGCGATTTGTGCGGTCGGTCGGGGGCCCGGTGGTGCTGGTCGAGGATGTGCTGACGTGGATGGATGATGCGCCTGGCTCCTGGGTGGATCGCAATCTGGTGTCCATCAAAGCGGATGAGATCGAGTTTGTGAATGTCATCGGCAAGCAGGATGAATTCAGCTTGCGGCGCAACGAGGAGGGAGCCTTTGATCTTGGCCGGCTCGCGGATGGTCAATCCGTGGATCAGGCCGCCGTGTCGCGGATGCTGCAACCGTTGCAGATCTTGATGGCGGATGCCGTGCGTGATCCTGCACTCAGCGCGGAAGAGCAGGGGATTGCCGACCACGAAGTCGTGCTGGTGCGGCTCCGCAACCAAATCAGCTACCAGTTCACCATCGGTGCGCCAGGAGATCGTGTTGATGCACCACGGGCGGTGAAGATTGCGGTTTCGTGGCAACCGGAAGGCGGTGCGGGTGAAGGGACGGATCCGACCGCCGCAAACGATGCGGAACAAGGGATGGCCCGGTTGGGTGGGTGGGTGTTTACCATCCCCGGCGCAGTGGCGGCGCAACTGCTGCCCACCCGCGACGCGCTACTGGTTCAAGGTGCGGTGACTGCCCCGGAAAACGGGGAGCATTCCCCGCCGCCGGAAGATCAGTAGGAATGCTTAGCGCAGCTTGGCACCCAGAAATTCGACGAGTTCCTTCCACGACGCCTTGTCAACGGCCTCGTTGTAGGCGGCGCCGGTAGTCGGATCATTTCCGGCATTCCAATCGGTGAAGGAATGAACCGCGTCCTCGTACACGGTGATCGTGGCATCAACCGAGCCATCGGCCATCTCCTGACGGAATGCGGCGAGTTCCTCGGCTGGAACATACGGGTCAATTCCGCCATGTTGCACCAACACGGCAGCGGTGATGTTCGCGGCATCAGCGGGGGTCGGTGAGTTCAGCGCGCCGTGAATGCTCACGGCGGCGGTGATCGGGGCGCCATCGCGGGCGAGTTCCAGCGTAACCATGCCACCGAAGCAATAGCCAATCGCGGCAATGCGTTGGGCGTTTACACGGGCATCGGCGGAGACCAGGTCGAGGGCGGCGCGGGCGCGGGCGCGGACCATCGGACGATCCTGGTAGTAGGCGGTAGCCAGTGCGCGGCGCTCCTCGAAGGTGGCCGGGCGAATACCCTGGCCATAGACATCAGCCACAAAGGCGACATAACCCTGTTCGGCGAGCATCTTCGCACGGGCCAACTCATATTCACCCGGGCCGCCCCACTGATGGAACACAAGAACGGCAGGCTGCGGTTCCGTCACGGTAGTATCATAGACCCACGCGCCTTCGAGCGTTGCACCATCCTGGGTGTAGGTCACCGTTTCCGTGATGATTTCGGAAAAGGCCATGTGGGCGAAGGCGAGGGTAAACAACAGGGCGAGATGTGTCTTCATGGGTTTCTCCTTTTTTTATCATTCTACGCCGGAAGTCGGCGGGATCAAGCGGCCGGTGGCGCGTTCCAGGTCGATGACGGCGATCGCGTAATTCCGCTCGGCGGTAATCCGTTCCAGTTTGGCCTGGGTGAGTTCCAGTTGCGATGTCAATACGTCCAATTGGGTGATGGCCCCGGCGGCATAACGGTTTTCGGCAAGCCGCAGGGCCTCGGCGGCGAGGTCGCTGGTTTGCACGCTGGCTTCAAGGATGGCGCTCGCCTCCGAAGCGCTGGTCAAGGCCGTGCGTACTTCCAGTTCAATGGCGAGGCGAAGCGTTTGTTCCTGCAGTTTGCGCTGGTCGTATTGGGACTGCGCCTGCGCGACTTCGCCCCGGATACGGCCTCCCTCCCAGATGCTGAGCGATGCCGAAACACCGGCTTGCCAGCCCTCCAGGGTGGTGGATTCGGCGGCAAAGCGGTCGTTCTCCGCGGAATAGTTGGCGAAGAAATTGACCCGGGGTGCACGCTGGCGGCTTATCCGGCGAACCCACTCCCGGGCGGCTTCGCGGGCCATGATGGCTTGCTGCATTTCGGGGCGTTGTTCCACCGCCTGACGAATGGCGGCTTCGAGATCGAGGCTGAGGTCCGGCTGGCTCCACCGGTCATGCAGCGTGATGTCTGACGGCGTGACCTTGTCAGGGAACACCGCGCCGAGGGTGGTGCGGAGGTCGTCAATCGCCACCAGGTAGTCATTCTCCGCACGGATCAACGGAGGGCGCGCATTGGCCACGCGTACGTCGGCCTGTAGCACGTCAAAACGCGCCCCGGCACCGGCATCAAACCGGTTGCGGGCGAGTTGGAGCTGGTTTTCCAGCAAGGCCATCGATTCGCGGCGAACCGCGATGATTTCCCGGGCCAGCAAGGCGTTGTAGTACTTGCGGTACACCTCGGCCATGATCCGGGCTTCGGTCGCCTTGACCTGCTGGACGAGCGCCTCGTGTTCAAAACGGCGGGAGCGTACGGCGGCA
>CALBHI010000435.1 GCA_937894535.1 uncultured Verrucomicrobiota bacterium | reverse complement strand
CCATTCGCCGCGCAGTTGGTGGAGGCGCGCGACGTAGCGTTCGGTGAGGCCGGTGGTGGACTCGCCGTGGGCGAGCAGGAAACGTCCCTGGTCGATCCCGTGTTGCGCCCGGGCGAGGTCGTCCGCGGTGAGCGATCCGTTGAGTTTCTCGCGGCAGGCAAGGGCAAAGTACACGTATTCCAGGTACCAGGAGGTGTAGTCGGGGACCTGTTGTTGCGCGAGTTCGTAGAGCGGCAGGGCGAGGTCGGGACGGTTGTTGGCGAGCAGGACGCGGGCGGCCATGCCGGTGAGCGGGCGGATGCCGCCGGCGTGCGGAGTCATGGTTTGCCAACGTTTGGCTTCGGCGAGGATCGGCGGGGGCATCCGTTGTTCGGCGAGACGGACGGCAGTTTCGAAACGGGCGAGGGCGTCTGGGTTGGCGCGGGCCATGAAGGAAATGCCGAAGAGGGTGCGGAGGGTGTGGTGGACGCGGTAGGCATCGTAGATGTTGGTGCCGTGGCGGTGGGCGTAGTCGGTCCAGTCAGGCCAGGCGTTCGTGGGTGCGGGAAGTTTGAGGGTGGCGAGGGTGGTTTCGGCCATGGCGCGGGCGGCGCGGATTTGGCCTTGCACGGAGAGGTGGACGTGGTCGTCGACAAGATCCCATCCGGCGGCACCGTTGGGGCTTTCGTCGCGGAAAATGGCTGCGATGTCGCAGAGTGGAGCGTCGGCGGCGGAGGCGGCGTCGCGGATGGCCTGCTCGGTGGCGCGGGTTGGACGCCACGGCATCGGATCGAGGTCGCGGGCGTCGAGGAAGGCTTCGCGCGCGGCGGTGCGGTCGCCTTGGGCGGCGAATTGTTCGGCGCGGCGGAAGGCGGCGAGGGCTTCGACGCTTTCGCCGATCGGGGCCATGCCGCCTTCGTTGCTGGCGGTGGTGCAGACGATCGCGGGCACGCCGGCTTCGCGGGTGGCGGCGAGCATGGCGAGCAGGTTGTCGCGCAGGTTGCGGGCGGCGTGTGCGCGCGACGGGGCGTCGGGCGGAACGACGGCGCGGCCCATCATCTCCTCCATCAGCGAACGGTCCACCGGTGGTTCGCGGTACAGCCAGGCCGACAGGGTTTGCGCGAGGGCGAGGCCGCGCACGGCGCGCACGAACTTCATGCCGGCGGGGGAGCTGACGCCGGCGGCGTTGATCGACTCGGTGCCGTAGGCGCCGAAGAATTCGTTGTTGCCGATGTAGAAGATCACCAGGTCGGGGTCGAAGGCCAGGGCATCGCGGGTGGCATAGACCAGCGGAAAGCTGGCGACGGCGGTGGTGCCGAGGTTGATGACTTCGATGGTGCGGTCGGGTACGCGTTCCCCGAGCATGGTGGCAAGGAAGGCGGACATCGCGAGGTTGCGCGGTTGGGGGTAGCCTTTCGCGGCGGACTCGCCGACGAGCACGATGCGCAGGGTGCCGGGCGGTTTCGGCATCAGGAAATTCGTCTGGTCGGCGTAGCCGGGTCGCGACGGGTTGGCGAAGAAGTAGGGTTTCGAGGCGGAGGGTTCGACGAGGCAGACCTCCGCGCCGGACGGAAGTTTACCCGAGCTGCGCAGGAAGGGTGGATAGCCGCCGCGGCCGGTGGCGCGCAGGGCCAGTTCCGCGGCGGCGAGCAGCAGCAGCGGGGCGGCGAGGAGGATCAGGCGAAAAAAAAAGCGACGCGGTTTGGAAAGCGCGTCGCTTGCATTCATCGAAGGATGAAGAGGATGTTACTTGCGCCGGCGGATCAGGCGGCCGAGCAGCAGGGCACCCATGCCGAACAGGGCGACCGACGAAGGCTCGGGAACGACGGTGTAGGAGCTGAGGTTTGCGCCAGAGGAGGTATAGGGGCCACCCCAACCAGTGATCGAAACGTTCGGGTTGGACAGGGCATCCACCGCGCTGTCGCCGCTGCCGCCACCCGTGCTGTAGGCGTCAAAGGCGATGGTGTCGCCCACGCCGATGCCGAGGGAGGCGAGGGTCAGGGTGTAGGTAATCGTGCTCTGCGGGCCAGCCAGGAACGAATAACCGACGAGGGCCGTAGGTCCGCCCCAGTTGCCGCCGGTGCCGCCTTCGATGCCGCTGCCGGTGTAGGTCCAGAGCTGCGAACCACCGCCGTCATTGACCCACGAACCGACCCAGTGGGTCATGCCGTTGCCGCTGCCGGCATCAAGGTTGATCGGACGGTTCCACCCGTTGCCGGTGGTGCTGCCGGGCGTGTTTTGGTTGGCGATGCCGATCATGAAATTACCCCAGTCGGTCGAGGTAATGTTGCCATTGACGGTCAGGGTAAAGGTGATGTCGGAGAGGGTGTTCGCGACTTCCATCGACAGGATATCGAGGGTGCCGCCGCCGGTGGTGATGCCGGGATCGATGTCGCCCGTGGAATCGGTGTAGGTGACCGCCATGGCGGGCAGCGAGGCCAACGTGGCCAACGCGATCAAGGAACGCAACGAGGATTTCATCATGGTGTCTCTCCTGAAACTACTTCGTGAACAAATCTAACGCAGACCGCACACAGCTATAAACATTCCCAAATCGCGTCCCGAGGTCAACTGGTTTTTTAGGACTTTTTTTGGATTTTTGGGCGGGTGGCGGAATCGGGGGAAAAGAACCGCGGATGGGACGGATGGGGCGGATGAGGGAAAGGAGGGGTGCAGGGAGGCCGGGGTGGGGTCGCGATGGGTTTAACCCGAATACCGAAATGGAAGAACCGCAGATTTCGCAGATAACGCAGATGATGAAGAGGTTATCGTCGTTAAAGTCATCGGAATTTCACAACGTTTTTGTTCGAACGAATAGGAACACACCATGGCGCCATCCGCGAATATCCGCGTAATTCGCGGTTCCAACGTCTGTTTTCGGGGTTAATCGTGGTTGGGTGAGGGGATGGCAAAGAATTTTTGGAGGTCGGGTCGGGCGTTGAGGGCGATGGATTGGGCGGTGGTGGCGGCGTCGGGGCGTTCGGTTTGGGCGAGGTGGAGGGC
>CALBHI010000434.1 GCA_937894535.1 uncultured Verrucomicrobiota bacterium | reverse complement strand
TGAACGAGGTGTTCCTCAACCGTTTCCTCAACGACGGATTTTCCGGCGGCGAGAAAAAGCGGATGGAGATCTTGCAGATGCTGATGCTGAAGCCGTGCTTCGCGGTGATGGACGAGACCGATTCGGGCCTGGACATCGACGCGCTGCAAGTGGTTTCCAAGGGCGTGAACAAGCTGACCGGTCCGGACTTCTCCCTGCTGGTGATCACCCACTACGAGCGCATCCTCAAGCACATCAAACCCGACCACCTGCACGTGCTGATCGACGGAAAGATCGTCATGACCGGCGGTCCGGAGCTGGTGAAGGAACTCGAGGAAAAGGGGTACGACTGGATACGCCAGGAGTTTGGACAGGAGGTTCTGGTCTGACGACCGGGAGCACACGACCATGCCAAATCTAGAAACCGACAGCAAACTCGTTACGGACGAGTACAAATACGGGTTTGAGACCCTGATCCAGAGCGATACCCTGCCCAAGGGGTTGAACGAGGATACCATCCGTGCCATCTCGGCGAAGAAAAACGAGCCGCAGTGGATGACCGACTGGCGTCTGAAAGCCTTCCGCCGTTGGCAGAAGATGAAGGAGCCGAAGTGGGCTGACGTGACTTATCCGCCCATCGATTACCAGGACATCTGCTACTACTCGGCGCCGAAGCGCGACGGGGCGAATGCCGCGGCGATCGATGAGGAGATGGCCCGAACGTTCGAACGTCTCGGCGTGCCGCTGCATGAACGCAACGGGTTGGCCGGGGTGGCGGTGGACGCGGTGTTTGACAGCGTATCCGTGGCGACGACTCAAAAGGAGAAATTGGCCGAGTTGGGCGTGATCTTCTGCTCGATCACCGAGGCCATCCAGCAGCATCCCGACCTGGTGCAGAAATACCTGAGCACGGTGGTGCCGGTCGGCGATAACTTCTTTGCCGCGTTGAACTCGGCGGTATTCACCGACGGGTCCTTCGTCTATGTGCCGAAGGGCTTGCGGTGCCCCATGGAATTATCCACCTACTTCCGCATCAACGCCGAGAATACCGGGCAGTTCGAGCGCACGCTGATCATTGCCGACGAGGGTTCCTACGTGTCCTACATCGAGGGTTGCACGGCGCCATCGCGCGACCGCAACCAGTTGCATGCGGCGGTGGTGGAGCTGATCGCGCTGGAAGGCGCGGAGATCAAGTATTCCACCGTCCAGAACTGGTACACCGGCGATGACGAGGGGCGGGGCGGGATCTACAACTTCGTGACCAAGCGCGGGCATTGCCGCGGACGGAAATCGAAGATCTCGTGGACGCAGGTCGAGGTGGGTTCGGCGATCACCTGGAAGTATCCGAGCGTGATCCTCGAGGGCGATCATTCGGTCGGCGAGTTCTATTCGGTCGCGTTCACCAACAAGAAGATGCAGGCGGACACCGGCACGAAGATGATCCACGTCGGGGCGAACACCCGGAGCACGATCGTGTCCAAGGGCATCTCGGCCGGTCATTCGCGCAACTCCTACCGCGGGTTGGTCCAAATCCTTCCATCGGCCGCGAATGCGCGTAACCACACGCAGTGCGATTCGATGCTGATCGGGAGCACCTGCTCGGCGAACACCTATCCGGTGATCGAGTGCGAAAACGAATCGGCGATCACCGAGCACGAGGCGACCACGTCGAAGATCAGCGAGGAGCAGATGTTCTACATCATGAGCCGCGGGATCGACGAGGAAAGCGCGACATCGCTGGTGGTGAACGGCTTTTGCCGCGATGTCTTCAAGGAACTGCCGATGGAGTTTTCCGTCGAGGCGGTCAAGCTGCTGGAAATCAAATTGGAGCACAGCGTCGGTTGATCCGCGCGTGAGGTAACGATGACCCAATCCCTTCAATCTTCCGATGTTTTCGTGGCGTCTCTGGACGCTGCCCGCTTCCAGGACCTGGAGACGGCCGGCGCAACCGCGTTGGTCCGTGAAAAGCGCAAGGCGGCCTTCGAGGCCTACCGTGCGCTTCCGATGCCGACCGTGCGCGACGAGGAGTGGCGGCGCACGGATCCGGACCAATTCCGGATCGCTGATTTCCAGTGGCTTCCGGTGCTGCCCAAGCGGTCCGCTCCGGCGGGTGAGCACGCCTTCGATGCATCGTTCGATGTGGTCGTCTCGGTCACGGAAGACGGTTACCACATTGCGGATCGGGCGGGGCTGTTGGCGGCGGGAACCATCGTGGTGGCCGACCTGGAAACGGCTGCGCGTGACCACGGTGCGCTTGTATCCGCGCATGTGCAGGGTCCGGCCCTCATCGAGGGCGAACGCAAGTTTACCGCGCTCAACGGTGCGTTCTGGAACTTTGGCTTGTTCATCCATGTCCCGCGCAAGGTCGAGGTTCCCAACGGGATCCTTGTCCGCTACCAGCTTGGATGCAAAGGTAGCCTGCTGGTTCCGAAGCTCGTCGTGGTTGCCGGTGAGGGGTCATCCGCCAAGGTGGTGGAGATGTTCGAGTCGGGCGATGACAAGCCGGTGATGTGCATCGGGGTGCGCGAGTTGTACGTTGAGCAGGCGGCCCGGTTGCAGGTCTTCGCCCTGCAGGAGTGGGGTCGTTCGAGTTTCCACATTGGCGAGGACTGGTCGCGGGTTGGCCGGGATGCGCAGATTGACTGGGTCACCCTCACGCTCGGCAGCCAGGCGAGCAAGATGACGATGGGTTGTGATGTCAGCGCACCGAATTCGAACGCCTACTTGAGCGGCCTGTTCTTTGCCGACCGCGACCAGCATGTAGACCAGCGGACCCTGCAGCAGCATACCGCGCCGAACACCTACAGCAACCTGCTGTACAAAGGGGCGGTAAAAGACAAGGGGCACTCGGTCTACCAGGGAATCATCGGGGCCAGTCCGGGCGCGATCAAGGTCGATGCCTACCAGATGAACAACAACCTGGTGCTGAATACCGGGGCCAAGGCCGATTCGCTACCGGGCTTGAAGATCGATGCCGATGACCTGAAATGCAGCCATGGATCGACGATGGGCAACCTGGATCCGGACCAGATGTTCTACCTCAAGTCGCGCGGGTTGAGCGATGTCGAGGCGCGCCGGATGCTGGTGCTCGCGTTCTTCGAGGAAGTGATCACCAAGGTTCCCTACGCCTTCCTGCAGGAGCGCGTACGGGAGGATGTGAACCAGAAGATCTGACGCCATGATCAAGGGGTCTTCCATGACGCGAGCTGCATGGTTGATGCCCCTGGTAGCCGGTTGGTGGGCGGTGTTCGCGTGTGTAGAGGTCCATGCCGCGGCGGGTGTGGTCATCCCCTCCGACACGGATCCCGCCATTACCAATTTCAACCAGGTGCATACCTGGTCGGTGGATACCTCCGGTTTGCCGCGCCGCAATCGTTTGTTCGTGATGCTCCCGGGAACGGGTGGCATCCCGTTCGTGTACCAACAGGTGGTGCGGGCCGCATCCGAATCGGGTTTCCATGCCGTTGGCCTGATGTATCCCAATGCGGTGGCCGTCACCGAGGCGTGTGCGTTTTCGTCCGACCCTGATTGCCACGAGAAGGCGCGCCGGGAAATCATCACCGGCGAAGATGTATCTTCCCTGTATGCCGTGAACCGGGTGAATTCGATTGAGAACCGCCTGATCCGGCTGATTCAGCACCTGCACAACAACCAACCGACGCGCGGATGGGGGCAGTACCTTGATGCCCAGACGAATATCCTATGGTCCAGGGTGATCATCGCGGGTCATTCCCAGGGCGGGGGCCATGCGGCCATGATAGCGCACAGGGTTGCCGTACACCGCTGCCTGATGTTTGCGGCTGCAGACTGGCGGATCCCCGGCAACCTGCCCGCATCCTGGGTCTCGGTACCGGGTGCAACACCGCCGGAGCGGCATATCGGACTTGGGCATCTGCATGATCCAACGGTATCCGCATCCGTGTTGCGCCAGTTCTGGAGTGCGCTTGGTATGGGATCGGGCGGAGCGGAGCAGGTGGTCGATTCCCTCGCGGCGCCGTTCGAAGGCGCGCGCATGCTGATGACGGCGTTGCCGAGCACCAATGCCCACAGTTGCATGATCACCGATCTCGCCATGATTACCAATCAGCAAGGTTCGGTATACCTTCCGGTATGGAACTGGATGATGACGGGACCAGCACCATTGCCCGCCATCACGGAGGCGACGGTGAACGAAGTCCGGTTTGTCGCCGATGCAACGGCGACGTACCAGGTGGAATTCCAGGCTCCGGGATTCGATCAGTACGTTCCGGTTGGACCGGTTGTCAGCAACATGCAGGGAGACGTTGTCACGGCGCCGGGCAGTGGCTTGCCGGGTTGGTACCGTATCCGGGTCCATTACTGACCCGGATACGTTTGATTACATGACCTGTTCCAGGCGGGACTTCAGCGCGGATTTGGTCAGCGCACCGACCGACTGATCGACGACCTTGCCATCCTTGAAGACCAGCAGGGTGGGGATCGAGCGGACGCCCCATTGGCCGGCGAGGTCGGGGGCTTCGTCGACATTGACTTTCACGATCTTCAGCTTCCCGTCCATTTCCTTGGCGAGTTCTTCGAGGACCGGCGCGATGGCCCGGCAGGGGCCGCACCACTCGGCCCAGAAGTCAACGAGGACCGGGATCGGGGACGAGGTCACCTTGGACCAGGTGGACGTGTTGACGTGTTCGATGGATTCAGACATGGGGCTCTCCTAGAATGGGTGGTTACGGTGGACGCTTTTACCATACCACCTGTTCAAACAATTACAACATGCGGCCGGGGAAGGGCAAGGTCGGGGCGAGGGTCTGGGCGAGCAGGCAATAGAGCAACACGCAGGAGACCAGCAGGGCGGCGATGGCCATGATGCCGACGAACACGCCGGGCTGTTCCTCGCCGTCGAGATCTTCGGTGGTGCCAGCCGGTTGCATCACGCTGGCGGTTTCGCTTTCCTCGGGGCGTGAAATGGTGAGGGGTTTGCGGCCGCTCGTGCCATCGGGGCGTTTGATGCGGATGGTTTTGGGGCGGGTTGCGGGACGGTCCAGTTCCTCGGCGGAAAGGTCAATGCGTGCGGTCTCGCTCTTGCGGGCCTGTTCGGTGGCGTTGGCCGTGTTCTCGGGAGAGACGATGATCGACTCGCCGGGGGCCGCAGCGGGTTTCTTGACGATGATGGTTTTGGGGCGGGCCGGAGCGGCGGTCGGATTTACCGGGATGCCCACGGGTACGGTCTTCGGCTTGAGCGGGTCGGTTTCAGCGGCGGCGCTCAGGTCGATCTTCGCGGTCTGGCGCTTGGCGGCATCGGCGGCAGAGGGGTTCACGTCGATGCGCGCCGTATCGCTTTTACCGCCGGCCGGGGATCCGGCGGAAGGCGGAATATCGATGCGGATCGTGCTGCGTTTGAAATAGTCATCGGCGTCCGGGGGAAGCAGTGACTTGTCGACGATGGACGGCGGGGGCTTGGCGCTGGCGAGGTCAATGCGGGCGGTATCCGATTTCTTCTCCGCGGCCTTGAGTTTGATCTTGGGCGGATTGTTGTCGCTGCTGTCGGGCTGCGTCGGATGGTCAACCATGGTGCTTCACCTCAATGTCTGGTTCCAGCCTATGCCTTTGCGGAAGCAGGGTCAAAAGAAAAAATGGCGCGCCATGGATCGTTTTGCAGGCGTTCCGGGGTTGAACCGTTCGGGGGGAGCTGTCACGATGGTGGCAGCACCACCGGGGGCCATGCACCATGGACATCACGACGTCGGTTTTTCGCGAGCTGGAATTGCCTTATTCGCCGGACAACATCTACGTCCAGATCATTTCGGCGATCCTTGAATCCTCCGAGCGGTTGGGGGTGCCACACCATCTCAAGCTGCTGATGGCCCAACCAAAAAACGAGTTGATCGTACATTTCCCGGTGCGCATGGATGACGGTCGGTACCGCTTGTTCAAGGGATACCGGGTTCAGCACAACAATGTATTGGGGCCTTACAAGGGCGGCATGCGTTACCATCCGGGGGTGAGCCTTGACCACGTGAAGGCGTTGGCGGCGATCATGACGATGAAGACGGCGCTGATGCGGCTGCCGTATGGCGGGGCGAAGGGTGGGGTGCGGGTGGATCCGCGGGCGCTTTCCGCGGATGAGTTGATGCGGTTGACCCGCCGTTTCACCAGTGCCTTGTGTCCGAACATCGGACCGGACTACGACATTCCGGCGCCGGATGTCGGGACGAACGCCCAGATCATGGCGTGGATGGCTGATACATATGTGAACATGTCCGAACCGGAGAACCGGCTCGGCGGAATCAGCGTGGTCACCGGCAAGCCGGTGGAGTATGGCGGTTCGCATGGGCGAGACAAGGCCACCGGCCAGGGGGTGGTGTATGTGCTGGACACCTTGCTGCCGGAGATGGGGTTGGCGTTCGGCTCGATTCGGTACAGCCTGATCGGGTATGGCAACGTGGGTTCCTGGACGGCTCGCTTGCTGGAGCAACGCGGGGCGACCTTGTGTGCCGTGTTGGATCATACGGGGGCGGTGTATCAGGCGGGCGGTCTTGATGCGGTGGCCTTGGCCCGCCACGTCGAGCAACGGGGCGGGGTGGCGGGGTTTCCGGGCGCGGAGGCACTCACGCCCGAGGCTTTCTACCGGACGCCGGTCGATCTGTTCATTCCGGCGGCGCTGGAGCAGATGATCACGGCCGAACATGCGGAGGTGATCAGGTGCCGGGTGCTGGTTGAGGCGGCCAATGCGCCTGTCACCCCGGAAGGCGAGCGGGTGTTGCTGGAGCGGGGCATCACCATCCTGCCGGCGATTCTCTGCAATGCGGGCGGGGTGACGGTCAGCTACTTCGAATGGATGCAGAACCGGCAGTCGGAAACCTGGTCGCCTGATCGGGTCGATGCCCGGTTGCAGGACATGATGGTGGCGGCGGCCGTGCGGGTGCGTGATACGGCGCGGGCGCTGCAGTGCGATCTGCGCACGGCGGCGTATGGGGCGGCGATGGAACACATCAACCGCGTCTATCAATTGCGCGGAATCTTTCCGTGAGGTATGGTGCGCCGGTCATGAATCCGAGATGGACATCCGTATGTGTTGCGACCGGACTGGCCCTGATGGCCGGGTGCGACCGTATCAATGTGGAGGACCGCGCGTTTTTCGACGAACTGGAACGGAACCGGTCCCAGCGGGAGTCCGTGTTGCGTCGTGCCAACGACAAGGTGACCACCGGGGATGTGATCGAACGGGTGAAGCAACATGAAGTCGAGGGGAAGGGTACAACGACCGAGCAATGGTTGATGGCGGAGATTGCCGGGATGGGCGGCCAGATGTTGTTCCCGCGGTGGGAGGCGATCCGGCGCGGATCGAACAAGCAGGAAGTCACGTTCTCCTTTGTGCTGATCAATGACCGGAACCAGATGCAGCGCATGGCCTACTCGTGGCAGGTCGATGTGCTCGACATGACGGTGGAGAGTCCGGTGCTATCCAAACTGGCCGAGGTGGCTTCCTTGGACCAGACGCGCAACCAGCAGGCGCAACGCCGGGTGCGCGAGCACGAGAAGCAACTGGAATAATCGGATGGCCAACCGCCACGCACGTGTGTTTCGCAACGATCTGCTCGGTTGGTTTGAGCGCCACCGGCGGGATCTTCCGTGGCGTCATAACCGCACGGCCTACCGGGTGTGGGTATCCGAACTGATGCTCCAGCAGACGCGGGTGGACCAGGCGATCGGTTACTACGAGCGGTTCATGAAGCGTTTCCCCGATGTGCAGACCCTGGCCGCGGCGGAGCGCGGGACGGTGATGAAAGCCTGGGAGGGTTTGGGCTATTACAGCCGGGCGCAACGGGCGCATGCGACGGCGAAGCATGTGGTCGAAACGCGGGGCGGTGCGTTCCCCGATACATACGAGGAGTTGCTTGCGTTGCCCGGCATCGGTCCCTACACGGCGGCGGCGATCGCCAGCCTGGCTTTCGGACGTGACCACGCGGTGCTGGACGGGAATGTAATCCGAGTGATGACACGGGTGCTGGCCGAGGAAGGTTCGCCGACTACGCCGGCCGTGAAGCGCCGGCTGCAGCAGGAGTTGGATACGCTCCTGCCACGCGGCAAGGCGGCGGCGTTCAACGAGGCGATGATGGAACTGGGGGCGCTGGTCTGCACGCCGACGAAGCCGCAGTGCCTGGTGTGTCCGTTGCGGAAGGTGTGCCAGGCGGCGGCGCAGGGGCGCGCGGAGGCGTTTCCGACGCGGGTGGCGAAGAAGAAGTTGCCGCACCGCGATGTCGGGGCGGGGGTGATCATCAACGACCGCGGGGAGGTGTTGATCGCGCAGCGCAAGGAGACGTCGATGCTCGGCGGGCTGTGGGAGTTTCCCGGCGGAGGGGTCGAGCCGGGCGAAACCTTGCCGGACTGCATTGCGCGGGAGTTGCACGAGGAGCTTGCCTTAACCACACGGGTCGGGCCGCACCTGATCACCGTGCGCCACACCTTCAGCCACTTCCGGATGGACCTGCATGCCTACTGGGTGCGGGTGAGCCGGGGCAAACCCAAGGCGCTGGGGTGCGCGGGGTGGGCGTGGGTACCGGTGGCGCGGATTGCCGACTATGCGTTGCCGCGGGCTGATCAGAAGATTCTGGCCGCATTGCTCCAACACGGGGAATGGCCCTCGTTCTAACGACAACGGCCGGTTGTCCAGGGATTGGAAAACCGGCCGCGGTGCGGGTCCAGGCATTGGACAACGGTGATCAGACCACCATGATGTCCTTTTCCTTGGTGGCGATCATCGTGTCGACCTTGCCGATGTAGGTATCGGTCAGCTTCTGGATCTCCTCGGTCGCGGCGTCGCGGTCGTCCTCGGTGATCTTGCTGTTTTTCTGGAGGGCCTTGATCATTTCGTTCGAGTCGCGGCGCACGTTGCGGATCGCGATGCGGGCGTCCTCGCTCATGCGTTTGCCGACCTTGATCAGGTCCTTGCGGCGTTCCTCGCTGAGTTCCGGAATCGGGATGCGGATGACGCGTCCGTCGTTGATCGGGGTGACGCCGATGTTGGCGGCGAGGATGGCCTTGTCGATGGCGGCCAGGGCGGACGGGTCGTAGGCATTGATGACGATCAGGCGCGGTTCGGGCACGCTGATGCCGGCGATGTCGCGCAGGCGGGTCATGGCGCCGTAGTATTCGACCTGGATGCTGTCCACGAGGCTGGGTGAGGCTTTGCCGGTGCGCAGGCCGGACAGTTCATGGGTCAGGTGCTCGATACACTTGCTCATCTTGTCTTCGGCTTCGAGGAGGACGTCGTCGGTGGATTCCATGGTTCGTGTTCCTTGGTTGAGTTCAGGCTTTGCGCGGGGTCGCGCCATCGACCAGCGTGCCGACCTTCTGGCCGAGCACGGCGCGCATGATTTCGTTTTCCTTGAAGAAATTGAAGACCAGGATCGGGATGTGGTTTTCCTGGCAGAGGGAGAACGCCGCGGCGTCCATGACCTTCAACTGGTCGCGCAAGGCCTGGTGGTAGTTGATGTGGTCAAACTTGCGCGCCTTCGGGTTTTTCATCGGGTCGCAGTCGTAGATCCCGTCCACCTTGGTAGCTTTCAGCAGCACGTCGGCGTTTATCTCGCTGGCGCGCAGGGCGGCGGCGCTGTCGGTGGTGAAGTAGGGGTTGCCGGTGCCGGCGCCGATGATGATGACGCGGCCCTTCTCGAGGTGGCGGATGGCGCGGCGGCGGATGAACGGTTCGGCCACGGCGGAGATGTTGATGGCGCTCAGGACGCGGGTCAGCACACCGTTGGTTTCGAGGGCGGACTGCAGGGCGAGGCTGTTGATGACGGTGGCGAGCATGCCCATGTAGTCGCCGGTGGTGCGGTCCACACCGCAGCCTTCGCCGGTCAGGCCGCGGAAGATGTTGCCGCCGCCGACCACGATGGCGACTTCCACGCCGAGGTCGCGGACGCGTTTGATCTGGCGGGAGATCGAGGCGAGGATGGCCGGGTCGAGGCTTTCACCGGTTTCCTTGTTCTGGAACGCTTCGCCGCTCAGTTTCAGCAGGATGCGTTTGTAACGCGGTTTCGGGGCGGTTTTCTTCGCCGGCATACGGATCCTCACGGGGTTGGAATTTCGGAGATAGTACTTGGATACTAGCCGGTTGTAAAGTTGGATGGTGGATGCGCGCGCTGCCGCATGGGGCCGTTCAGCCGGAGGGCCTGGCCTGGGAGGGTTTGTGCCCGGCCGAAGGTCACCGGATCGGGGGCCCCTACGGCTTGGTCGCGCCCATGCGCAGGGTGGGCAGGACATCGTCGACGACGGACTGGCTGAGGTCGTAGAGGACGAAGCCGCCGACATTGCGTTTGCGAAGGGCCAGGATCTGTTCGACCACCTGATCGCCGCGCAACTGGCTTTCGTTGGCGGTGACGCCAATGCCGGGATAGATCCGGCCGCGAACACCGGGGAGCGGAAGCTGTTGGTCGATCAGGGCGGTAAAGCGTCCGAGTTCTTGCGCGTAGTTCATCGGGCAGACGAAATCAAGCATGCCCTCGTTCATCCACGCACCCCAGTCCTGGCCAATCGAGGAGATGACGTGCGGGTAGCCGCCCCAGACGGCGGCGGAGAGGCGGACGGAGGGTTTGGTCCGGTTCATCAGGTCGCGCACCTCGCGCACAAACGAGGTGATAGTAGCGGCGCGCCACTGGATGAAGGCCTCGCGGAGGGTTCCGCCGGCGAGCACATCGTCCGGCCAGGCGAGGGCATTCGTGCCGGTGGCTTGTTCGAAGGCGGCGCGGGTATAGGGGGAGAAGCAGGCATCGGCGGCCGGGTAGCGGATGTAGTCGAGGTGGATGCCGTCGAGGTCGTAGTTCTCGAGCAACTCGCGAATGACATGGAGGAGATGGGTACGGTTTTCGGGGTGGGCGGGATTCAACCAGAGGCGCTCGCTGCCGCTGCTGGATTGCTGCAGGCGGTCGGTGCCGCGGAGCGGGGCGATGAACTCGGCGGGAGCATTCTCGATGTTCCAGCAGACGATCCACGCGTGGACCTCGAGGCCGCGGGGGCGGGCGGCTTTCAGGCAGGCGGCGAGTTGGTCGCCGTAATGCCGGAAGGTAAACGAGTCGGGCAGGTAGGCGCTGCGGTAATGGGCAAGGCCGGTCCAGGTGGAGTTGATGAACACGGCATTGATGCCGCTGGATTGCAGCAGGGCGGCGGTGCGGTCCCAGTCGCCGGGATACCAGCCGGTGCCGTCGTGGTCCCAGACGCCGCGAAATTCGCCGGGGGCGGCGGTTTGGGCCAGTCCGTAGGTGCGGATGAGCAGATCGGTCAGTTCGTAGGACTGGACGACGGCTTCGCGGTGTTTTCCGGTGCGGTAGAGGTCATTCATCTTGCGGTCATGGATGCCGATCCGGCGGGTGAAGGCGAGGATCGTGTCGCGGTTCGGGTGATCGGCCGCGAGCAGGTTCAAGCCGAGTTGTGCATCGGCGGTATCGGTCCAGCCGTCGATGCGACCAGCCTGCCGGACGACGTGTTCGGCGATGGTTGGCCAGACATCGGGCACCAGCGCGGCGACGAGGCCGGCGACGAGCCGCTGCTTGGCGATCTTGTCATCGTCGAGCAGCACATGGGTGACCCAGAAGCCGTGCGGGGAGGCGATCACCGCGGC
>CALBHI010000433.1 GCA_937894535.1 uncultured Verrucomicrobiota bacterium | reverse complement strand
TTTACCAGCAGATTCAGCAGCCAGAAACCCGGCATGATGCCGATCATGGTCAGCGGGATCGACAGCATGATGATCCCCGGTAGTGCGTAGGAGCGCGTCTCGTAAACGAGCAGGACGTAAATCGCCAGCAGTGCCGCGGCAAAGGCCAGGCCGAGATCCCGGAACACATCCAGGGTAATTTTCCATTCTCCTTCGCCAGACCAATCAAGGGTTATGCCGGGAGGCAGGGGGTTTTCTTCGAAATGCCGACCCAGCGAAAGCACCGCATAGGCCGGTCCGCGGCCGGCCATTTCCGCCGTCACATACACGACCCGTTTCAGGTTTTTATGGAACACCGTGGATTCCACCACGCCCGGCTCGAAGGTGCCCAGTTCGCCGAGTTGGACCAGGTTTCCCGATCGTCCTTTTACCCCCATGGTCTTGAGGTATTCGACATCCGAGCGTTTTTCACGCGGCAGCTGGACGATCATCGGCAATTCATTCCGCTCACGCTCCTGATGCACCGTACCGGCCATGGCCCCACCGAGCGCGATGCCGAGGGTATGCGTCACATCGTCCACCGAAACGCCGTTCAAGGCGGCTTTGTCCCGATCAACGCGGAAAAAGAGTTTCGGCTGTACCGACTCGCTCATGACGTCCGCCTCGACCACGGCATCCTCCGCTTGCATGCGCGCCGCGACGGTATGGGCGGCGTTGATGAGATCGTCGTACCGGTGGTGTGGTTCCCCGTAGATTTCTGCGACCACCGAGGCCAGCACCGGGGGACCGGGAGGTGTTTCGACGATACGGACGAGGGCTTGATGCCGTGCGGCTATCGTCTCGATGTCATTGCGTATCCGAAGCACCATCGCATGGCTATCCATCGCGCGTTGCTCCTTGGGCAGCAGATTGACGCGAATCTCGCCGAGGTGCGAACCCTGACGCAGGTAGTAGTGGCGGACCATGCCGTTGAAATCCATCGGCGAAGCCAATCCGGCATAGGACGTGAAGTCGGTGACTTCCGGTTGGGTGCGCAGGTAATCCTCCAGATCTCGAAGTACCGCATCGGTCGCGGCCAGCGCCGAGGATTCCGGCAAGTCCACCACCAACTGGAATTCATTCTTGTTGTCGAAGGGCAGCATCTTCAGGGGAACGCCGAGCAGAGCCAGCACCACCGAACCGGCAAACAGGATACCGACCACCAGCATCAACAAGGTCGAAACTCGCCGTGAATCCAGAAACGGACCCATGATGCGGGCATACCAGGCGTGCACTCGTCCGGGTGTCCCGCCTTCTGCATGTCCGGCTCCGGCCAGGGCTTCCGGGGGCAATTTCGCCAGCATGCGTGACGAGATCCAGGGCGTGACCATGAAGGAAACGAGCAGGGAACTGATCATCGCCAAGGGGACATTCAAGGCCATGGGGCGCATGTATGGACCCATCATGCCGGTAATGAAAAACATCGGCAGGAACGCCACGATGACGGAAAGGGTGGCCAGGACGATGGGAGGCATCACCTCGTTCATGGCATCGGAAATCGCATCGAGGGTTTTCTTCTTGGAGCCAGTCAGGTGGCGGTAGATGTTTTCGACCGCGACGATCGGATCGTCGACCAACAGGCCGAGGGCGAGGATCAGGGCAAAAAGCGTCACCCGGTTGATGGTGTAGCCGGCCAGCATGTTGACGAACAGGGTAAGGGCATACGTGATTGGTACTGCCAGGGCAACGATGACGCCCACCCGCCAGTTCATGACCAGTGTGATCAATACGATTACGGTGATGATCGCCTCGAACAAACCCTTCATCAAGTCGTTGACCTTGGCATCGGCGGTTTGTCCGTAATCACGGGTGATTAACACCTGCACCTCCTCGGGCAGGACATTTCCGCGCAAACCTTCGAGCCGCTCGCGAACGGCACCGGTGACCCAGACGGCGTTGCTGCCTTTCTTTTTGGCTACCGCGATGGTGATGGCCGGATGTGACTCCATATCCCGGTTCGAGCCGGGACCAAACCCAAGCCGGGTTACGGTGGCAAGTTCGGATGGACCATCGACCAGTTCGGCCACATCGCGGACATACACCGGGCGGTCGGCATAAACGCCGACCATGACATCACCGACTTCGCGGGCATCGGTGAGGAACGGGCCGGCCTCCACCACGACGACCTGGTTGTCGCGTTCAAGTTGGCCGGCCGGACGTTGTACGTTGGCGGCCTGCAAGCCAGCCATGACCTCCACCGGCGACAAGCCGTGGGCGGCGAGGCGATCGCGGTCGAGTCGCACATGAACGATCCGCCGTTCGCCGCCGTGGATCGTGACGGCCGCGGCATTTGGTATATCCTGCAGGTGGGTGACGACTTCCTCGGCAACCCGGTACAGAGCATGGGTATCCAGCTGTTCGCTGTGCAATGCGGCCGTGATCACGGGAACATCATCGATCTCCACCGGCTTGACCACCCCGCCGGTAATGCCCGGCGTGGTTTTATCGATATTCTGGAAAATCTTGTTGTAGAGCTTGATCAGGCTTTCTTCGCGGCTCTGACCGACAAAAAACCGGACGGTTACCACCGCTTGCCCGGGGCGCGACATCGAATAGACATACTCGACGCCATCGATCTCGAACAACATGCGTTCCAGGCGTGATGCGACCAGCCGCTCCATTTCCCCGGCGGAAAGACCTGGCGCGGAGATCAGGACATCCGCAACCGGCACCACAATCTGTGGTTCCTCCTCGCGGGGCGTCAGCAGCAGGGCGGTCGCTCCGGCGGCCAGGCTGACGATGATCAGGAGTATGGTCAGGTTGCCGCGCAGGAACGCGTCGATCAGGCCGCTCATCCAGGATGATTTTGACGTGTCCATGACGTTACTCCCGGGCTGCTTCAGGCAGGACAATCACATCGCCCGCCTTCAATCCGGCCAACACCTCGACGTCTTCGCCAACACGTCGTCCAAGCTGAACCATGCGGTTGACCATACGGCCCTCCCGGGCCAGCCACACCTGATCCAGTTGACCAATCCGGGTTACGGCGTGGTGCGGAATGAATAGCGAGGGCGGGGCATCGAGGGTCAGGCGGATCCGTCCAAAAGCTCCGGGCAATACATCGCCGGCCGTTTGTGTCAGACGCATTTTCACGCGGCGGGTCCGCGACTGCGCATCGATCTCGCCCACGATCTCGGTGACCACCGCAGGAAACGAAGCGGCAGGATGGTCCAACACGGCCGTGAATTCCTGCCCGATGGCAAAACGATCAATAAGGCGGACCGGCACCGGCACTTCCAGGCGCATGTTCGCGGGGTCGAACAGGGTGAGCAGCACTTGACCGGGGTTGGCCAGATCACCGGCCTCGACTTTTCGCTCCGTGACTATTCCGTCGATCGGGGCACGCACCCGCGCATAACTCATCATGATCTTGATCCGGTCAACCTGCGCCTTTGCCGACTGGTAGGCGGCTTCGGCCGCGGTCATCGCCTGTTCGGTCGTCGCATTGCGCTGGTACAACTGTTGGGTTCGCCGGTATTCGGCCAACGCCTGGTTGCCCTGTGCTTCGGCTGCGGCCAATTGCTCCCGCAATTCCCGCTCGTCTAGCCGTACCAGCATCTGCCCGTTGGTCACGCGGTCGCCGGCGCTCGCGAGCACCTCCTCGACATAGGCACTCATGCGCGAACTGATTTGGATACGCCGGTCCGATGCCACAGTCCCCACGAGATCGACGGTGACGGGGTGGGCCGTTTCGCCGACGTCCAGAAGCCGGGTTTCTCGCGGAATGGGATTTCCGGCCAGGCGATCCAGCGGTTCCGGCGAGACCTTGTCATGCAGATAGCCGCCGGCATAGACGATCATGACCACCAAGCCGGTCATGGCGATTGCCGGTTTGATCCAGGTTGATAAACGTGTGCGCAGGCTCATGGTTCGTTCTCCAGGAGGGGATTGACCAGCAAGCCGCGGGCTCGCTGGAGGTCGGATGTTGCGATCAGGTAATCGTACAGCGCACCCGCTTCACGGCTTCGGTTGGCCGTGAGACCGAGTTGAGCGGTCAGCAGCTCCGTGATGTCCGCAGCGCCTTGCTCGTACCGTTCGCGGGTGATCCGCAACGCCTCCTCGGCGCTGGCCTGGCTTTGCCGGGCCACCTGCAGGCGGGACCATGCCTCCTGAACGGATAGTTGGCTGTGGGTGTGATCATATTCCACCTGTTGGCGAAGGGCGGTTTGCTGGGCGGCTGCCTCCCGTGAACGAGCTTCCGCCATCGCCTGCTCGCCCTTGCGCCGGTTGCCGGTGAAGATCTCGACATCCACCAGGGCGCCGACCAGATAACTTTCCTCAAAATCACCGAGATGATCGCTGTCGGCATCAAGCGATCCGAATGCCATGACTTTTGGCCAGCGGTCGCGGTGCACGCGGGCCGCATCTCGACGAGCGGCCTCGGCCTCCAACGCAGCCGCGAGCAGATCGGGTCGTTCATCCAGTCCGGGAAAGGATGCTTCCGGATCCTCGGGTGCTGTTGGTTGGGTGGAAACAGGCTCCACGTGTTCCGGATCCTCCACGAACGTCCGGCCGATCGCCGTGTTCAGCGCAGCGACTGCGAGTTGCACCCCGTTACGGGCACGAATGACTTGATCCTGCGCTTCGGCTACCTGGACGTCCAGGTTCAGCACATCGGTTTTCACGGCGGATCCGGCATCGTACCGTTCCTGGGCCACCCGCATGTTCTCGCGCAGGCTGGTCAGGGATTCCTCTCCGACGGCGAGGAATGCTTTGGCCTGCAAGACCCCGTAATACGCGCGGGTAACCTGGTGGACCAGTTCATTGCGGGCAGCATCGCGGGCCGCATCGGCGGCACGGGCACGCAGCTCGGCGGATTGCCCGTTCAAGCTGCGGGATCCCGCATCGGCCAGCAACATCCGGAACCCCAGCGTGCCACGCAGGTTGTCGGTATCATCCGGCTGATTGAAGTCATTCTGAAGCGAAGCCTGGCGCTGATTCAGGTTCATGAAGAAGGCCTGCGGAGGATTGTCGGTGCGCGCGTACTGGGCATTGGCAAACAGGGTGGGGTAGTAGGCGGATCGTGCCATCCCGATCGCCGATTCCGCGGCAGCCACCCGGTGGGTCATGGCCTCCAGTTGGGCATTTACCGCCAACGCCTCTTCAATACAGGCGACGAGGGAACGACCATGGGAAGGAGACGCCGCCGCCACAACGATTAAAAGCGTGATGAGACCCGTGGCGTTCATCGTGCAACCTCCTGCTTCTTGCGAATGCAATCGAGGATCGTCAGGGCCCGTTTGTCCGCGATCCGGTACCATACTTCCTTGCCCCGGCGGCTCGACGCCAGCAGTCCGACCCGTTTCATATGGCCAAGATGCTGCGATGTGACCGCCTGGGCGAGACGCAACCGCGCATGGATCATGGAAACCGAAGCCTCCTTCTCGCCCTCAAGCAGCTCAACAATTTTCAACCGGTGCGGGTGCGCCAGTACCTTCAGCGCAGCCGCCATCCGCTCCAGCAAATCGACCGACAAGGGTGGATGTTTCTTCATATGTCATATACATATCATGATATTACGATATGTCAATACTATGAATGAAGCAACGTCCGTGATGTGATGATCAACTAGAAGCGGTAACCAACCCTTAACCCGGTCACCTCGCGGGTGGAGGCGGGCTGGAAGAATTGGCCCGTGTCGTCGAGGTCGGATTGCCCGAAGTCCATGTAGGTATGGAATACCGCCGCGTGCCAGGCGCCGCGGTTAAGTCCGGCCTCGACCTG
>CALBHI010000432.1 GCA_937894535.1 uncultured Verrucomicrobiota bacterium | reverse complement strand
CTGAAGGTTTCAGTTTCCATCTTCGGGCGCTCCGCACCGGTGGAACTGGAATATTGGCAGGTCGAGCGGGCGTAGTCCGCAGGAAAACATTGTATGGCTAAAAAAGTAACAGGTATTGTTCGTTTGCAGATTCCGGCCGGCCAGGCGAATCCCGCGCCGCCGGTGGGTCCCGCGCTTGGTCAGCAAGGCGTGAACATCATGGCCTTCTGCAAGGAGTTCAACGCGGCCACCCAAAAGGATGCCGGCATCGTGATCCCGGTGGTCATCACCGTCTATCAGGACAAGTCGTTCAGCTTCATCACCAAGAGCCCTCCCGCTTCCGCCCTTTTGAAGAAGGCCGCCGGGATTGCCAAGGGATCGGCCACCCCGAACCGTGACAAGGTGGGCAAGGTGACCAAGGACCAGGTCCGCGAAATCGCCAAGACCAAGGAAAAAGATTTGAATGCCCGTAATGTGGATCAAGCGTGCCGGATCATCGAAGGCACCGCCCGCAGCATGGGCGTCGAGGTGGTATAATCATGGCTAAGCAAGGCAAAAAGTTGACGGCCGTCAAGGCCAAGGTGGATCGCATCAAGTTGTACGAAGTGGCCGATGCTATTTCGTTCCTGAAGCAGAACAAGGTCGCGAAGTTCGACGAAACGGCGGAAATCGCGTTTCGCCTCGGTGTCGATCCGACCCAGTCCGATCAGAACGTCCGTGGCACCGTGTCCCTTCCGCATGGCACCGGCAAGAATGTCCGGGTCGTCGTGTTCGCGACAGGCCCGGCCGCTGATGCCGCCCGTGCTGCCGGCGCTGATGAAGTGGGTTACGAGGAGTTGCTCGAAAAAGTGAAGGGTGGCTGGACCGACATGGATGTCATCATCGCCACCCCGGAAGCGATGAAGGAAGTCCGCAAACTCGGTAAGGTGCTCGGCCCTCGCGGCCTGATGCCCAACCCGAAGACGGGCACCGTGACCGACGACACCGCACACGCCGTCAAGCAGTTCAAGGCCGGCCGCGTCGAGTACCGCATGGACAAGAATGGCAATGTGCAGGTTCCCTTCGGCAAGCTCTCGTTCAGCGTCGAGTCGCTGCACGAAAATTGCAAGGCGGTCATCGAGGCTGTGGCCCATTCCCGGCCCCCGACCGCCAAGGGCGTATTCATCAAGCGGGTGACCCTGAGCTCCACCATGGGCCCGGGCCTGCATGTCAATGTGAAGGATGCCGTCGCCGCCTAGGCCCGGCCAAGGAATCAATACCATGAGACCAGAAAAGCAATCGATCATCGAGGAGTTGCGCGGCAAGGTCGACGACTCCGTGTTCGTCATCGTCGCTGATTTCAAGGGCCTGACCGTCGGCAAGACCGAAGTGCTGCGCCAGCGTCTGGCCAAGGCCGATGCCCGCATCCAGGTCGTTAAAAACCGCATACTCGGCCACATCGCGAAGGACTCGGGGCTGGGCGCCATGAGCGACCACCTGGCTGGTCCGTCCGCCATGGTCTATGGCAAGGGTGATGTGACCCAGGCCGCGAAGATCCTGAAGGAATTTATCAAGGAGAATGAGCGCCCGGTCATTAAGGTCGGCGCCCTTGAAGGAGCTGTCCTGACCGCGGCCGATGTGGAGCAGCTAGCCTCGCTGCCCGCACGCGAGACGTTGTTGGGAATGATGGTGGGTACGATTGCCGCACCGATGAGTCAGTTGGTTGGCGTCTTCCAGCAGAAGGTGTCCAGTTTGCTGTATGTGTTGCAGGCGGCGGCGGATAAAAAAGGTAATCAGTAATCTGTTCAAGAAAGCGTAGAGGAGAAGAACATGTCAGAAACAGCAGAAAAAGTAGTGGCCACGGGCAAGATGGAAGAATTTGTTTCGTGGATTGAGTCGATTTCCGTGCTCGAGCTCTCCAAGCTCGTGAAGGTTCTCGAAGACCGCCTCGGCGTTTCCGCCGCGGCTCCGGTTGCCGTCGCCGCCGCTCCGGCTGGTGCAGCAGCTGCAGCTCCGGTTGAAGAGAAGACCGAGTTCACCGTGGTTCTGGCTAGCGCCGGCGCGAACAAGATCAACGTGATCAAGGAATTGCGCGCTTTGACCAGCCTCGGTTTGAAGGAAGCCAAGGATCTCGTCGATGGTGCCCCCAAGACCGTCAAGGAAGGCGCGTCGAAGGACGAGGCCAACGATATCAAGGCCAAGCTCGAAGCGGCTGGCGCCAAAGTCGAAATCAAGTAAGTTTCGACGAACTCCGGTCCCGGTGGGGCGGGATCGGAGTGTTTTTTCTGGGCAGGTAGGTGTGGAGGCGGGTGAAGTCTTTCTATGGCTGTAGCAGCCTGAAGGTGGTCAATGGCACAACGTACGAATTTCGGCAAGCTGACTGACATTATCGAACCTCCGGATCTGATCGAGATCCAGAAAAACTCCTACAAGGATTTCCTCCAGCTCGACCTCGCGCCAAACAAGCGCAAGCCGGTCGGGCTTCAGGCTGTCCTGAAAGAGGTTTTTCCGATCGAGAGCTACGATGGAAAAATCGTGCTCGATTTCGTGAAGTACGAAATCACCGAGCCCAAGCTCAGCCCGATCGATAGCATCCGGGAAGGCCAGTCCTATTCGTCTTCGCTGTACGTCACCTTCCGTCTCAAAGACGGTGACGAAGTACGCGAAGAGGACGTCTACATGGGCGAGGTTCCGCTCATGTCCGAACAGGGCAGTTTCATCATCAACGGTGCCGAGCGCGTCATCGTAAGTCAGTTGCACCGCTCGCCTGGCATCTGCTTCGAGCAGAACATCCACCCGAACGGTACCGTTCTTTATTCATTCCGCATCATCCCCGACCGTGGTTCGTGGATCGAAGTGCAGTTCGATACCTCCGACAATCTGCACATGTACCTGGACCGCACGCGTCGCCGCCGTAAATTCCTGGCCTCGACGTTCCTCCGCGCCCTGGGTTTTGACACGGACGACGAATTGTTGGCGTTGTTTTATCCTCTCAGTGACCTCAGCCTGAAGGGCTCGTTGTCGGACGACGACATCAAGTTCCGCGTCCTGCGCGAGGACGTGGTCGATGTGAATTCCCAGAGCGTACTGGCCCGCAAGTTCGAACCGCTGACCAAGGATCTGGTGAAGCAGATCAAGGCTGCCGGTATCGACAAGGTCAAAATCGCCACCGTGTCCCTTGATGAAGGACTCCTGCTGAAGACGATCCAGAAGGATCCAACCCACAGCACCGAAGAAGCCCTGAAGGACATCTACATGAAGTTGCGTCCGGGTGATCCGCCGACCACCTCGAACGCCAAACAGTTGCTCAAGCGCATCTTCTTTGATCCCCGCCGCTATGACTTGAGCCGGGTAGGTCGTTACAAGATTCAGCAGAAGCTGGGTCTGACCGAAAATGCCGACTCCCGTGTGCTCGAGAAGGAAGACTTGATCGCCGCGATCAAGTACCTGATCAGTTTGCGTATGGGCGAGGGGACGATCGATGATATCGACCATCTCGGCAGCCGCCGCGTCCGCACCGTGGGTGAATTGCTGGAGAATCAGTGCCGCGTTGGCTTGGCCCGCACCGAACGCCTGGTCAAGGAGCGGATGACCATTTTCGACACCAATGCCGAAAAACTGACTCCGCAGAAACTGATCAACCCGAAAGCCCTGTCCGCGGTCATCCGCGATTTCTTCGGCCGTAGCCAGTTGAGCCAGTTCATGGACCAGACGAACCCGCTGGCCGAACTGACCCACAAGCGCCGCTTGAGCGCACTCGGTCCCGGCGGTTTGAGCCGTGATCGCGCCGGTTTCGAAGTTCGTGACGTGCACAGCAGCCACTATGGCCGCATTTGCCCGATTGAGACGCCGGAAGGTCCGAACATCGGTCTGATCTCCTCGGTCAGCATCTACGCCCGGATCAATGAATTCGGGTTCATCGAGAGCCCGTATCGCCGCGTCAACAAGGGCCGGGTGACCGATGAGGTTGAATACCTTACCGCCGATCAGGAAGAAAATTTCGTGATCGCCCAGGCCAACACGCCCATCGACGGGAAGGGCAACTTCACCGCCGAAAACGTGTCGGTCCGCTACCGCGGCGACTTCCTCGAAGTGCCGAAGGACCGCGTGGATTACATGGATCTTTCGCCCAAGCAGTTGGTCAGTGTGGCTGCCGGCTTGATCCCGTTCCTTGAGCATGACGATGCCAACCGCGCCCTGATGGGTTCGAACATGCAGCGCCAGGCCGTTCCCCTGCTGCGGACCCAGCGTCCGTACGTGGCCACCGGCATGGAAGCCCGGGTTGCCCGCGACTCGCGCGTGATCGTCTCCGCCGAGGAAGCAGGCATTGTGGCCTATGTCTCCGCGGCGAAGATCATCGTTTCCAAGGACGGCGAAGTCCCCAGCAAGAAGACGCCCAAGACGGAATACCGCGAATACGAACTCCGGAAGTTCCTCCGTTCCAACGGCGGTACCTGCGTGAACCAAAAGCCGATCGTCAAACAGGGCCAGAAGATCGCCCGTGGCGATGTGTTGGCCGATGGACCGGCTACCGATCAGGGCGAACTCGCCCTCGGACGCAACGTGCTCGTGGCTTTCATGCCCTGGTGCGGGTATAACTTTGAGGACGCCATCCTGATCAGCGAGAAGCTGGTCCGCGAGGACGTCTACACGTCGATCCACATCGAGGAGTTCGAGTGCGGCGCCCGCGATACCAAGTTGGGTCCCGAGGAAATCACCCGCGACATTCCGAATGTCGGTGAAGAAGCCCTGAAAAACCTCAACCATGACGGTGTGGTGCACATCGGCGCCGAGGTCAAACCGGGCGATATTCTCGTGGGTAAGATCACCCCGAAGAGCGAAACGGAACTGGCTCCCGAAGAACGCTTGTTGCGCGCGATCTTTGGCGAAAAAGCCGCGGATGTCCGCGATACTTCGCTGACCGTCCCTTCGGGAACCTCCGGCATCGTCATGGATGTCAAGGTCTCCTCCCGCAAGGATGCCGGCAAGTCGAAGATGACCCCGGCCGAACGTCGCCGCCAGATGAAGCAACTCCAGGACGAGTTCAAGGAGAAGCACGAGCGGTTGACCGAGGACCTGACCGAAGCCCTGAGCAACATCCTGCTCGGCGAGAAGATCCCGCTCGACGTCATGAATTCCGAAAGCGGCGAAGTGATTATCCCCGCCAATCGGAAGATCACCAAGACCCTGCTCCGCAAACTGGCGGCCTCGTACGATCATATCGAGATCGATCCGAGCCCCATCCAGATCAAAATCCATGCAATCATCAACGAGTTCAGCCACAAGTTTGCCGAACTCGAGATGGAGCAGGACCGCTCCCTGGACCGCGTGGAGAGCGGTGACGACGTCGATCCGGGCATGATCAAGCAGGTGAAGGTCTATGTCGCCAGCAAGAAGAAGATTTCGGTGGGTGACAAGATGGCCGGCCGTCACGGTAACAAGGGTGTCATTGCCCGCGTGGTACCGGACGAAGACATGCCATTCCTGCCGGATGGAACCCCGGTTGACATTGTGCTGAACCCGCTCGGCGTGCCTTCGCGCATGAACGTCGGACAGGTGCTGGAGACCCACCTCGGGTGGGCGTGCCAACGACTCGGCATGCATGCCGCCACGCCGGTGTTTGACGGTATCTCGGAGAAGAGCATCCGTGAAATGATGGTCAAGGCCGGTATTCCCGAGCGCGGCAAAACCGTGTTGTTCGACGGCCGTACCGGCGAGCCCTTTGACCAGGAAGTCATGGTCGGCATCATCTACATGCTGAAGCTGCACCACTTGGTCAGCGACAAGATCCACGCCCGCGCCGTTGGCCCGTACTCGCTCGTCACCCAGCAACCGCTGGGCGGCAAAGCACAATACGGCGGCCAGCGTTTCGGCGAAATGGAAGTCTGGGCCCTCGAAGCCTATGGCGCCGCTTATGCCCTGCAGGAACTCCTGACGGTCAAGAGCGACGACGTGAGCGGCCGTACCCGGATCTACGAATCGATCGTCAAAGGCGAGAACACCCTCGAGGCGGGCCTGCCCGAATCCTTCAACGTGTTGATGAAGGAAATGCAGAGCTTGGCCCTGGATATTCGTGTTCACCGCAACAATGCTTGATGTTTGTCGGCCTCCGGGCCCTGTGATTATGGAGATGACCAATGGTTGAAAATACCAGTGCAGCGGAACTTTTGGGGATTGATACCGATGGCGGCTTTGACCGTGCCAGCATCACGCTGGCCGCGCCGGATACCATCCGCTCATGGAGCAAGGGCGAAGTCAAGAACCCGGAGACCATCAACTACCGTACCTTTAAACCGGAAAAGGGCGGCCTGTTCTGCGAACGCATTTTCGGACCCACCAAGGATTGGGAATGCAGTTGCGGAAAATACAAGCGCATCAAGCACAAGGGTGTGATCTGTGACCGCTGCGGCGTCGAGGTGACGTTGTCACGCGTTCGCCGTGAGCGCATGGGCCACATCGATCTGGCTGTCCCGGTTTCGCATATCTGGTTCTTCAAGTGCACGCCGAGCCGCATGGGTTTGGTGCTCGACATGTCCGCACGTTTCCTTGAACGCGTCCTGTACTACGAGGATTACATTGTCATCGATCCCGGTGACACGCCTCTCCAGGAAAAGCAACTGCTGAGCGAACTGGAGTTCCGTGAGGCCCAGGACAAGTACGGCGAGAGCTTTATCGCGAAGATGGGCGCGGAAGGCGTCCGCGACCTGATGAAGCGGATGGATCTTCAGGAAACCATCAAGCAGCTTGAAACGGAGATGGAATCCACCCGGAGCAAGCAGACCCGGAAGAAGTTGACCAAGCGCATCAAGGTTCTCGAAGCATTCCTTCGCACCAACACCCGTCCGGAATGGATGATTCTCGAAGTTCTTCCCGTGATTCCCCCGGATTTGCGTCCGCTCGTTCCGCTCGAAGGCGGTCGCTTCGCCACCTCCGATTTGAATGACCTCTACCGTCGCGTGATCAACCGCAACAACCGCCTGCGCAACCTGCTGCAGTTGAAGACGCCTGATGTCATCATCCGCAATGAAAAACGCATGCTCCAGGAAGCGGTCGACGCCTTGTACGACAACGGCCGTCATGGCCGTGCCGTCACCGGGGCCGGCAACCGCCCGCTGAAGTCGTTGAGCGACATGCTCCGCGGCAAACAGGGTCGGTTCCGCCAGAACCTGCTCGGCAAACGCGTGGACTACTCGGGTCGCTCGGTCATCGTCATCGGCCCGAACCTCAAGCTGAACCAATGCGGTTTGCCCAAGAAGATGGCTCTCGTGTTGTTCGAGCCCTTCATCATCCGCCGCCTGAAGGAACTCGGTGTTGTACACACCGTGCGCAGCGCAAAGAAACTGATTGAGAAGGAAGATGACCAGGTCTGGGATATTCTTGAGGAAGTGACCCGTGGACACACGGTGATGCTGAACCGCGCCCCGACCCTCCATCGCCTGTCCATTCAGTCGTTCGAGCCGGTTCTGATCGAAGGCGAGGCAATCCGCGTCCATCCTTTGGTCTGCACCGCCTACAACTCGGATTTCGACGGCGACCAAATGGCCGTCCACGTTCCCCTGTCCATCGAAGCGCAGTTGGAGTCGCGCCTGCTCATGCTGGCGACCAACAACATCTTCTCGCTGTCCAGCGGAAAACCGGTTACCACGCCGACCCAGGACATCGCTCTGGGATGCTATTACCTGACCATTGAGTCGCAACGCGACCGCCTGAACCGCATCCAGCGCAAGAACGATCCGTCGCAGATCGACCACCTGCCGATTCTGGCCGATATCAACGAGGTTCACACCGCCTTTGATGAAGGCGCGCTGAAGATCCATAGCCGGATCCGTTTCCGCAACCCCGATTACCAGCGCGAGACCTTCTACGGCAATGCCAAGGACGGTACGATCACCACGACCATCGGCCGCGTGTTCTTCAACGAGATCTGGCCGGCGGCCATGGGCTTCGTGAATGACACCGTGACCAAGAAGAAGCTCGAGGAATTGATCTGGCGTTGCTACCAGATCACCGGCCATGGCGAGACCGTCAAGGTACTCGACCGCCTGAAAGCCCTCGGCTTCGAGCACGCCACCCGTGCCGGCATCTCCATCGGTCTGATCGACATGATCATTCCGGCGGAAAAAGATCAGGTGTTGGAAGCGGCGCACAAGCAGATCGCCGAAGTGGAAGCCCAGTACCGCAAGGGCATCATCACCGACGGCGAACGCTACAACAAGATCATCGACATCTGGACCCATGCCACCGACGAAATCACCGGCGTCATGTTCCGCGCCATCGAGTTCAATGATAACCGCGATGACGTCAACCCGCTGTTCATGATGGTGCACTCCGGTGCCCGTGGTAACCGCCAGCAGATCCGTCAGCTCGCCGGTATCCGCGGCCTGATGGCCAAGCCCTC
>CALBHI010000431.1 GCA_937894535.1 uncultured Verrucomicrobiota bacterium | reverse complement strand
CTCGGAGGTGCGTGCGCGGACAAAGGCCAGCATGTTCTCCGCATCCCACAGGCCGGTGCCGCGGGTGACCATGTAAAAACTCGGATACAGCATCAGCACGAACAGGAACACCGTGCGCCGGGTCCATGTGGTCACCAGGATCGCACCCAGCCCCGCCGCCAGCAGCAACGTCGCGCCCATCGACTTGCACAGGAAGAAGGTGACGACCACGGCGATGACCGCGAGCAGCGACGGCAGCGGGATCAGCGGCAGGCGTTTGCCGAAGTTGCGCGTCGCATACAGGCGCAATCCGGCCAGCGCACCCCCGGCCATCCACATCGCATTCATCAGGCCGTGCTCCATGAACACCTGCGGCCGCCAGCCGCCGCCGCGTTTGGTCTGGCCGAAATGGTGCGGATGCCAACCGTAGACGATCTTGTGCAGGCGCGGGCTCATCACGATCTCGTAGAGGCAGAAGGGAATGTAGAGCAGCGCGCCGAAAAAGATACCAAACACGAGGTCGCGCAGCTGCAACAGGTTCTCGAAGTAGATCCGGCCGATGTAGTACGGAATGCCCCACTGGGTGACCTTGCCGAGCATCGCGGAGAAACCGTCCCAGGCGCCGAGCCCATTGGTCACCGAGGAGAAGAACGACGAAACGCACCACAACACCACGGGAAGGTCGAAGGGATGAAACCGGAAACGCCGGAAGGCCGCGCGGTTGAACACCGCCGTGCCGAGCAGGATGCCGTAGCTGGCCGCACTGATCTTGCTGTAGTTGGGCAGGACCGGCAGGTCGTAGTCGTACTGGGGCAGGAACATCCAGGCGAGCAGGAAGCCGGCAATGACCGCGTGGTGGGGCCGCAACTTCCGGAACAGGACGAGGACCAGCGGAATCCACCCGAACATGGTGATCGGGACCAGCGGCGTCATGCGATCCCCCTCAGTCCCGCGGCACAAGAACAGGCTGTGCGGACGCCGTGACCTCGGCTAGAATCGGCCGCATGAGGATCAGCCTCGGCATCTTTGCCTACAACGAAGCCGCGCGCATCGGCGCGACCCTGGCGTCGCTCCGCAGCCAGGACCTGTTCGCCGCCACGGACCGCGACATCGAGATCGTCGTGCTGCCCAACGGATGCCGCGACCAGACCGCGGCGGTGGCGCAAGAGGCGCTGGCGACGCTGTTCACCGGGCTGCCCGGCGTGCGCGCCCGCGTGGAGAACCTGCCCGAACCGGGCAAGAGCCGCACCTGGAACCGCTACGTGCACGAACTGGCCGATCCGGACGCCGACGTGCTGGTGTTCATGGATGGCGACATCACGCTGGTCGGCGAGGCGACGCTGCGCTTGCTCGTGGAGGCGCTCGTCGCGCATCCGGAAGCCCATGCCAGCGTGGACGTGATCCTGAAGGATATCGCCTTCAAGCAAAACCTCACCGCGCGCGAAAAGATGTCGCTGGCTGCGTCCGAGTTGACGCGCAGCGGTCCGCCGAAACTCGCCGGTTCGTTCTACGCGGTGCGCGGTCCGGTGGTGCGCGGCATCTGGATGCCGGTGGGACTGCTGGTCGAGGACGGCTTTCTCAAGGCGATGCTCTGCACCGACAACTTCACCGCGCCGGACAATCCGGCCCGCCTGGTCCGGGCCGAGGGCGCGGCCCACACCTTCGAGGCGGTGACCGATCTGCGCACGCTGTTCAAGCACGAGGTGCGGCTGCTGGTCGGCAGCGCGATGAATTTCATCCTGTTCGAGGAACTGACCCGCGAGGTCGCGGCGACCGGCCGCGATGCCGGGGCGCTGGTGGGCGCATGGAACCGCGAGGGTCTCGACTGGCCGGCGAAGAGGATCGACCAGCGCCTCTCGGCACGGCGCGGATTCCTCGCCCCGACCGGATTCATTCTGCTGCCGTTCCGCCAATTGAAACACCTGCCCGCGGCGCGTGCGCTCAAGCGCCTGCCTTCCGCCGCGCTGCGCATGCTCTTCAACGCCGCAGCGGCGGTCGCCGCGCACCGCCAACTGAAGCAACGGGCATTCCGCTGGTAGATGCATCAACGTCCCTGCCACCGCAACAAGCGGTCGACCAGATCGAGTTTTCGCTTTCCGCACAACGCGTGATAGAACCACTGCCGGGTGAGCACGGTGCCGGGGAACGACCAGCACCGCACGTATACGAGGCGGTTGAAACGCGGATCGATCAGATGGTCCATGCCGCGTGCGCGCAGGACCCGGGTGAGCGCCCACTGGTCCCAGAACGGTTCCGGATCGGTGCGCGCCTCGGCGAAGGCATCGGCCACCGCATCGCACGGCCGGTAGACCAGCACGCCGCTGTTGTAGTGGACCGGCATCTGTTCGGTCGGTTTGTCGGCGACCAGCCCGACCTTTCCGTCGGGGACGTCCGGCAGCGGCGGGGCATCGCGGGCAATGAAGATGTCGCTGTCGAGCACGGCCAGCCGGTCGTAGTCGCGGAACCACGGGACATGGGCCATGCACAATTTCTGCCAGGTGAACTTCTTGCCGGGCAGGTCGAGGATGGGCTGGTCGATGACCTTGAGGTCGTACCCGTGCCGGTCGGCGTAGCGCTCGAACCGCGCGCGGATGTAGCGGTCATAGATCTCCCGGTAGCGGTCGCCGATGACGATGGTGACGAGGGCGGTCTTCACGAAGCACCTCCGTTGCCGGGGCGCGAGACCCGGCGCGCCCACTCCGCGGCGGCGCGGCGGTGCAACACGGTGACCCGGTGCAGGAGCCGTTCGATCCGCGCTGAACCCGCGCCGTCTGTCGCTCGACGGCTCGCGTTGAGCACCGCCGTGACGGCCGGTACCCCGGCCTCGGCCAGGGCATCCACCGCGGCGCGCACATCGTGGTACATCGAGGCATCTTCGCGCGCGACCACCACGGCGGCATCGACTTCCTGCAGCACGGTCTGGGCGAGGTCATCGCGGGCAACCGGCGGAAGATCGAGCGCCACGGCGTCGTAGGCCCCGCGGAGGCCGGCCATCAGAGCGGCCACGCCGGTCTTGTCGGCCACGCCCTCCGGTGGCGGCGGGATGGCCAGCAGGTCCACGTTCCGCCGCTCATCGCGCACGGTGAACGGTCCGCGTTTTGCGGGATCGGCCAGCAGCACCGATCCGCCGGCGGGAATGCGCACGCCCGCGTTGCCCGACATGCCATCCGGCGCGAACGAAACCACCAGTACGCGCGGGACGAGGGTGCCGAGGCATTGGCCGACCGCGAGGGCGACCGACGTGTTGCCGACGGCCGGACCAGCCGGCACGAACGCGAACACCCGGGCCTGGCCGCGGATGCGTTCGCGGTTGAGCTTCACCGCCAGCGCGCGCACGGCCAGGGCGGCGGAACCGGCGGGATCGCCGGACAAGGTATCGGCCAGCGCGCCGTCGCGGCGTTCCGGAATCGGCATGGCGGCCGGCCCGCCCAGCACGGCGGCGAGGTCGGACGGGGCGCGAATCCGGTTGTCGAGAAATTCAAAACCGATGACCAGCGCCGCAACCAGGCCGAACGACACCACCAGGCCGAGGATGGCCAGCTGAGGCGCGGTATTGCTGGCCGGACGGCGCGGGTCGCCGGCCGGACGGTCGATGTAGACGCGCAGCGGGGCCTTCGATTCCATCTCCACGTCGTCGATGCGGTTGTTCAGGGCGGTCAGCCGTTCGCGCAACTGGTTCACGGTGAAGGTCAGGTCAGCGGCCTGGAAAATCGCCTCGGAGATCGACGAGGCCTCGGCTTTCGCCTCGGCCAGCCGCGCCGCGAGGGTTTCCGCGGCGAAGCTCGCGCCGACCAGCGCATTGCTTGCGGTGATCATGCCGGTGTCGAGGTCGTGTTCGCGTTTTTCGCGCAGGATGCGGATGGTGGTATCGTTCACCTCCGCCTTGTAGGTGCGCAGGTACTCGTTCATCGCGTCCATGCGCATCTCGACGTAGGTGCGGTCCTCGTTGTTGGTGGTCAGGCCGTCAATGGTCGAGCGCAGGCTCTGCAACTGCTCGTAGGTCCACTGTTCGATACGGTTGATGCCGAAGTTGTCGGCGACCCGTTCATCGGCATAGGCCTGCAGGCTCAATTGGCGCAACTGGTCGCCGTCGGCGCGGGCGCGCCGGTAATCGCCCTCGCGTTGCGCGCGCAAGGCCTCGGCCTCCCAGTACAGGCGCTGGATCTGCTCCAGCTTCGAGAGGTGTACGGAATAACTTTCATGCAGGAACGCCTTGTTCGGCACGGCGGCGGCGAGGTCGAGGATGCGGCCGCGCTCGGCGGCGATGCGGGTGACGATCTGGTCGCGCTCGGCACGCAGGTAGTCGAGGCGGCGGGCGTTCTGCTGCTCAAGTTCACGGCGCAGTTTGGCGATGAACGATTCCAGCACCGCGTTGAGCATCGGGGCGAGTCCGTCCGGGGACGACCCGCTGATCTCGACCGACATCAGGTAGGTGCGCGCGACCTCTTTCGCCT
>CALBHI010000430.1 GCA_937894535.1 uncultured Verrucomicrobiota bacterium | reverse complement strand
GGCTGGACCAGCGTCGCCGGCACCTGGACCATCCTGTCCAACAACAACGCGGAAATTTCATTCCCGGACGAGCCGCTGTACCCGACCAACGCCGCGAACCTGATCAAGCTGACCGACCCCGGCTCCGCCACCACCGGCCGCATGCACCGCTACTTCCCCGCCGTGACCAACGGCCAGGTGTACATCGCCGGTTTTGTCGCCTACCAGTACGAAGGCTTCAGCAAGTTCGCCGGTTTGAGCTTCATGAACGGCACCAGCGAAACCGGCTTCTTCGGCAAGGTCTCCTCGCCCAGCCATAGCTTCACCCTCGGCATCGATACCTACGGCGGTGCCCGCCAGTTCGCCGCTTACGACATCCGCGGCCTCGAGAACAGCACCAACAACACCTACCTCGTGATCGGCAAGTACGACTTCGAGACCGATCGCCTGTTTGTCCAGGCCTACTACCGCGGCGTCTCCGTGCCGGAACTGGAACCCGCCGCCTGGGCCGCCACCGCCACCGTTTCCGGCGTGGGCATCGGCCGGATCGACGGCGTGCGTATCCACGGCGGTGCCGATGTTGGTACGATCGGCAACGCCTACTTCGACGAAGTCCGTGTCGCCACCAACTGGGCCATGCTGATTAACCGCGATCCGCCGGTCGTCCTCACCACCATCGCCAGCGCCACCACCGATGTCTCCGCCACCTCCGGTGGCAACGTCACCTCCGGCGGCAGTTCCGCCGTCACCAACCGCGGCGTCGTGTTCGGCACCGCCGCCGGCCCGACCATCGCCACCAACCGCATCAACAGCGGCACCGGCACCGGCGTGTTTGTCTCGACCCTCACCAACCTCATCCCCGGCGTCACCTACTACTACCGCGCCTTCGCCCAGAATTCCGCCGGTACCGCCTATGGCACCGAATACTCCCTCGTCGCCCAGTGCTTCACCTCGGTCGTCACCGGCCTGTTCGCCAACCCGACCAACACCACCGACTTCACCGCCAACTGGTCCGCCCTGCCGGGAGCCAGCAGCTACCTGCTCGAAGTTTCCGCAACGACCAATTTCGGCGCCGCCGGCAACGCGACGATCGTTGCGCAAGGGTTTGAAGGGTCTGGATCCGACACCTGGGCCATCACCGGCGGCGTGGATTCCGTCACCAACCTGACCGGCACCAGCGACTCACCAGTCAACAGCCGCATCCGCACGGGTGCCTGGTCGTGGCAGCCGAACGAACTGTTCCTCAACAACACCCTCGATCTCGGTGATGTTTCCATAGCCGGCTACACCGCCGTCACCGCGACGCTGCACCTCGCCGCAACGGATACCAGCGGAAACGGTCTGGATGTAGGCGATGTGGTGCGCGTGTATGTGGCCCTGAACGGCGCGGCCTTCAGCGCCACGCCCGATGTCTTGATCCGCGGCAACAGCAATGCCCGATGGGCCTACACCGCCACCGGCGTGGCCACCACCACCGCCGGCACCCCCGTCACCAACCAGCCGGCCGGTGGAGGACTCCGCACCACCGATGGATTCTCCACCATCAAGATCGGCATTCCGGATGGAACTGCCAGCGTGAAACTGCGCGTGGAGGCCGTGGTTGATGGCGCGTCCGAATACTGGCACATCGATGATGTATCGCTTACCGGCAACTTCAACACCATGCTCCCCGGCTACACCAACCGCAGCGTAGTCGGAACCAGCGCCGCCGTGACCGGCCTTACCTCCGGCGTCACCTATTACTGGCGGGTCAGTCCGGTCAGCGCCGGTTGCACCGGTGGCCCCTCCGCCACCAACGCGGTGACCACCCTCGATACCATCGGACCTCACCTGTTTGCCTTCAATATCAACAATGTCACCAACACCGACGGCGCGATCAACGTCGGCTTCTCGGTAACCGGCCTCGTCTACGACGCCGGTGCGGGCCTCTCGAACGCGGTTGGCACCCCGTACTTCTTTATCCGGAATAACCTCGGAACCCTGATCGCCCCCTCGAACAAGTTCACCACCGCACCCGCCAACGGCTCGACGGTGACCGGCGTGTTGGCCGGAACCTTCGGCCCGGTCGCCCCGGCGAATGTCACCCTCGGCGTCTACACCACCACAGTGGGGGCGGTGGATCGCGGCGGCTTCGGCAGCACGTCGAACTTCACCATGACCATCGTGGACGATGACACCAATATCCCCGAGCAGGTCACCATCCTTTCCACCAACACCGGCGGCGGCAGCTTGCGCTTCATGCAAATCGCCATCGGCGCGGCGAACATCACCCTCGGCGGCGGTGCCACCACCAACCTCGTTTACCCCACCACCGACGGCGCCCTCGCCGGTGTCTCCGCCAGCAACCCGCTGCTCTTCTGGCTCGGTGCCCGTGACGACTCCGGACTGAACCGCGGCACCAGCAACGCCGCGACCAACATGAGTTTCACCCTCGATGGCATCGTGATCAGCAATACCGCGAACTTCGATGCCTCGCGCAGTAGCTCCTTCGCTGGCACCACGGCAACCCGACCCACGAATGTGTGGACCTGGACGTCACCGTTCACCAGCGATGAACTTACTACCTTGATCACCAATACCATCAACGGCCTCGGCACCAACCGCATCAGCGCCAGTCTGCACGATGCCGACAACGACCGCATCGGCGACTCCCTGTCCCTCATCGACCGCCAGTACGGTTACCTCGTAGTCACCGACGACGATACCGCCCCGCCGGTCTACAGCGCGCTTACCGTCGATGACATCGGCGAAACCCCGACCCTCGTCAGCGAAAGTTTCGAGGGCCTGTTCCCTCCCACCGACTGGACCCAGAACTCGGCCTTCACCAGCACGGATCCGCGCACCGGCAGTTCAAACGTCTCGTTTAACGGTAGCGGCGACTGGATCCGCACCCCCCTGTTGACGACGCCGTCCTACATTACGTTCTGGTACAAACGCTCCGCCAACACCGATGCCTGGTCGGCCATCGTGGAATGGTCCGCCAACCCCACCGGCTCGTGGACGACCCTCTCGACCATTAGCAGCATCACCACGACCTACCAGATCTACTCCAATAGCCTGACCGCCTTTACCAACATCTACATCCGGATCCGCGATACCCGGGCGTCCGGGTCCGCGGAACGCCGCATCGACGATGTCGAGGTCGGCAACCGCGAGCAACAAGTGGTGACCGATGGACAACTCGCCGCCGGCGGTTATCCGGTGAAGGCCCTGTTGCAGGATGTTGGCAGCGGCATCACGGTGAGCAACGCCTGGGCGCCCCGCTTCGTGATCCTGAACACCAACAATCAGGCCGTTGTTTCGAACAACTTCACCACCTTGTTCGCCGACGGCAACACGGCGTTGCAGCAACTCTCCAACACGGTGGGCGCGGCCATCAGCACCAACCTGGTCACCCTGGGGACGAACACCGCCTTCTTCTTCGCGACCGATGCCGACAACGACCGCACCGATGACCGGTTGTCCACCACCGGCGGTCCGCTGGCCGTACTGGTTGTTGATGATGATACGGATCCGCCCGTCCCCTCCGGTTTCCGTCTGGGCGGTTCCACCACCAACCTCGACCTCACCTTCTCCAGTGTCGCCATCACCGGTATCGTGACCGATGCCTCCGGCCTCGCCTTCGGCGGTACGTCCTACCTGCTCGTGCTCGATGGTCTCGGCGGCGTGGTACAGAGCAATGCCCTGTTCGCCGGTGCCGGCAGCGCCGTCACCGCCTCCGTCTTTTCCGCCGGACTCTCGTGCGGCGAGGATTACACCGTGCGTGTGTTCGCCGCCGATGCCGACTTCGACCGTCCCGGCGACCAGCTTGCCACAACCCAGCAGGTCATGGTCATCCGCACCACCGGCGTGGGCACCCCGTCCGATTACCCGCGCGCCACCAACCTGCTGGTCAATGGCACGGCCGCCAGCCTCGCCGTCAACGTCACCGACGGCGCCATCGCCTCCGGTGCGTGGAGCCTGGCCATGACCCTGACCCATCCGGTCGGCGTCTATACCAACAGCCAATCCCCCTACTTCCGCGTCACCAACGGCCTCGGCATCGCCATCGGGGCGACCCCGTGGAGCAACGCCTTCCAAAGCGGCACCGCCCTTGGCTTCACCAACACCACCCTGCCGTCCGTGGCCTTCACCAACGTCGCCCTGGGCACCTACGCGGTGGTCTGGTCGGCCAGCAACCTCGGTTCGTGCGTGGCCAGCATCATCGACCGCGATGTCATCGACGGCGGCACCAACGTGTTCACCGTGATCGACGACGATTCCGCCGCGCCGGTCCTCTCCGGCTTCGCGGTGAATGGCTCCGGCTCGACCATCGATGTCACCACCGCCCTCAGCGGATTCTCGGTGACCGGCCTGGTCCAGGATGTCGGCAGCGGCCTCGCCTTTACCAGCCAACCCGCCTACTTCCTGTTCCTCGATACCAGCGGCGCGATCCTCGCCAGCAATACCGTCACCGGTCTCACCGAGGGCAGCGGGCTCGGCACCCCGGTCGCCCTGACCAACTGGTTCAGCGGCCTCATCCTGACCTGCGGCAACACCTACACCGTGCGTGTCGTCGCCGCCGATGCCGATGCCGACCGCGTGAACGACCGCTCATCGACCAACGGCGCCGTGCTTGTCATCACCACCTCCGGAGCCGGCGGCGATGCCCCGAACGCCCGCGACCTGTTCGTCTCCGGTACCCCGGCCACCACCGCTTCCATCACCGATTCCAGCATATCGACCGGCGGCTGGAGCTTGGCCATGACCATCAGCCACCCCTCCGGCGACATCGTGACCAACGGACCCGGTCGCCCCAGCTTCGTCCTGAACAATCCGTCGAATACCCACATCTTCTCCGCCTCCCCGGTGATCTGGAGCAACATCACCAAGAGCGGCTCCAATTATTTCGTGACCAACAACCCGATGCCCGCCGCCGAATTCGCCGCGATCATGACCGGCTACTATTCGCTCGTCTGGTCCGCCCAGAGCGAAGGACTCTGCTTTGGTTCCACCAACGCCAGCACGACCGTCAGCCCCGGCACCAACCGCTTCCTGGTCATCGACGATGACGTGAACCCGCCCAACCTGTTCGACCTCACCGTCGGTGGTGGATCCGGAACCGGGTGCGGCGGCAGCGGAGGCGGCGGCTGCCCCGATCCGTCCCGGACCAACCTCATGGCCGGCGACATCGCCATCTTCGCCATCAACACCCTCACCACCGGCTCCCAGAACTTCGACTCGTTTGCCTTCGTGGCCCTCGTCGATATCCCGACCGGAACCGAAATCAAATTCACCGACAATGGCTGGAAGAGCAGCACCGCCAGCTTCCGCACCGGTGAAGGATTCCTCACCTGGCGCGCCACGAATTGCGTGCCCGCCGGCACCGTCATCCGCTGGGTCGCCACCAACAGCGTGGTGTTCAACATCGGCACCCGGGTCGGCACCTCGCCCAACTTCGCCCCGAATATTCAAGGCGAACAAATCCTTGCCTTCCAGGGCCCGAACAACAACCCGTCGTTCATTTACGCCGTGAACGACCGTTTGACCGGCGTGTGGGATGTCGATGCCGTCGACACCCACTCCTCGGCCTTACCGCCCGGCCTCGTCGATGGCTACACCGCGGTCGCCGTGGGCGAGTTCGACAACATCATCATCCTGACCAACGTACTCACCCTGACCGGCAGCCGGGAAGACATCCTCTTCTACATCGGCAACCAGGAAAACTGGACCGGCAGCGACACCGTTCCGTTTAACCTGCTCGCCTACAACTTCACCTTCCCGGATCTCTGCTCCTCCGGCGGCGTGATCACCGACCACGACATGCTGGTCGGCGGGTGGACCATCACCGGCCGCGTCCAGGACCTGATTAGCGGTGTGGCCGTCAGCAACGACCTCGGTCTGCGTTACGTGGTCATGAACACCAACGGCGGCCAGGTGGTATCGAACTATTTCGCCACCACCTTCCCGGCCGGCACGACCACCCTGCAGTCCTTCTCCAACGGCATCGCCCCCGGTGCCTACGCGCTGATCCAGCTCGGCACCTATACCGCCCAGGTCCATGTTGCCGACACCGACAACGACCGCCCGTTTGATGCCGCCTCGCGCTCGACGAATGTCCCGTTCACCGTGATCGACGACGATACCGACCCCCCGCAAATCGGCTTCTTCACCATCAACGGCCAGACCACCCTGACCAACCCCGCCGAACTGGTCAGCGTCGTCATCTCCGGTCAGGTGCGCGACGTCACCAGCGGCATCGGGTTCGTCAGTGCACCGCCCATCATCACCGTGCTCGACTCGTTCGGCGGCGTGGCCTATACCGGCTCGTTCACCTTCAGCCCCACCAACGAAGGCGACGCGGTAAACTGGGAACCGATCATCACCTCGCCCATCAACCTCTCCGGTATCGCCGATTGCGGCACCTATACCGTGCGGGTGACCGTGGCCGACGCCGACAACGACCGGGTAGGGGACCGGCTCATCGTTACCCAGCAATTCCTCATCGCCGTCACCGATGGCAGTGGAGCACAGCCCGAGGCTTCCAACTTCTTCGTCAACGACCAACCCGCTGCCACCGCCCTCATCACCGACGGCGACCTCGCCACCGGCGGCTACAGCCTGTCCATCGCCATCAGCCATCCGGCCGGCGTCGCCGTTGATGCCCCCTACACGCCGACCTATATCCTGCGCGACCCGACCGCCGTCGATGTCTACTCCTCCGAGTGGTCGAACCTGGTGACCGCCGGCACCACGGTGTACGCCACCAACAGCCCGCTTGAGGCCATCCCCTACGGCAACATCCACACCGGCGCCTACAGCCTGCTCTGGTCCGCCCGCAGCCTCGGTGCCTGCTACGGCGAAGTACTGGACAGCGCCACCATCGTCGGCGGCACCAACCGCTTCATCGTCGTGGACGATGACCGGACCGGCGTTCCCTTCTCGAACCTGACCTACAACACCCGCTCCGCCCTGCTGGTGGCGACCAGCTTCGAGAACGGGGAGGGCTGGTCGAATACCGTCGGATCCACCTACCAGACGACCAGCATGACCCCGGCCAGCGGAACCTGGCAGTTGACCTCGGTGGCCGCCAGCACCTCCGATGAACCGAACAGCCCGGACCGCAACCTCCGCCTGATCTCCGGATCGGCCCTCGAACTGCCCCTGGTCAACCAGCCCGGCACCCTGTTCTACGCCGCCCGTGCCTCCTCCGGCACCGCGACCAACTACATCACCGCGGAATACGCCACCCTGTTGAATGCCGGTTGGGTCTCCATCGGCGTGACCAACGCCGTGTCCGGAACCAACTACGCCACCTACAGCCTGCCCATCGATTACACCGGCATCGCCACCGTGCGCCTCGTCGCCGTCAGCGTTGCTTCGTCGTCGGTGTACATCGACGACCTCGCGTTGACCCGCTACCTGTCGTGGACCAACACCACCGCCATCAACCTCGCCTGGGCCAATGCCACCCTCGATGCCTCCGGCGTGTACCAGTACCGCTATGACCATAATCCGACCTCGCCGCCGTTAACCCTGACCGCGGGCACCCTCGCCGCCACCAACAACGCAGGCTTCTCCTCCGGCGACGAAGGGGTGATCACCGGCTACGTGTTCATGGTCGATAACGACAACGACCGCGCCAACGACCGCGCCCGCGGCATGAATGTCCCGTATGTCGCCCGCATCGACCTGACCCCGCCGGCGGTCATCACCAACCTCGCCCTTAGCAACGATATCCTCGATGTCGCCGACGACACCTCGGAGATCAAGGTGAGCTGGGCTCCGCCGGTGAGCGAAGCCATCGGTGCCGGCCCGCGTGGCGACGGCCAGCCGCTCTCACCCTGGTTCACCTACCGCGTGTACTACACCGATGCCGAAACCGGGCCGACCACCAACGACAATTACCTCGCCGTGTCGACCGAATACCCCGAACTCGGCTCCTTCGGAACCGGCTCGATCATCATGTCGAACCTCGTCATGGGCATCGAGTACCGCATCGCCGTGGCCGGGGTCGATGCCGCCGGCAACATCGGCCCTCTCTCCGATGTCGAGACCAAGCGCCTCAATGTCTTTACCATCACCCAAGCCTTCGTGAACGCCAGCGGTGACGTGGTCGTCCAGTGGGTCGGTCTGCCCGACCGTCCCTACGATGTGATCTATACCGACGCCGCCGGCTACAGCGATGCCGTCAACAGCAGCTGGCGCCTCGCCCAAACCGTCGTCGGCACCAACTTCATCGACCTCGGTGGCTTGAACGAAGGCACCAGCAGCAACCGCCTGCACCCGCGCAACCTCCCCTACAAAACGATGCGCTTCTACCGCGTCGCCCCGGTCAACGGCTGGATCCCGTCGCTGCAACGCGTTGGTGCGGCCAGCGAACAGGTCATCGTGGCCATGAATGCGGAACTGGTGAACATCAACGGTGTGAACGGCTACAACTTCATCGGGAAGGGCATGATCCCGCTGGTGAACACCCTGGAGGAGTTCTTCGGAGTGAACCGCCTGCCCGCCGGCAACTCCATCGCCAGCGCGACCCAGGTCATCTTGTACGAACCGAACGCCTTCGGCCAACCCAACGTGACCAACTACTGGCTCTCCAGCGGCGCCGGTCCGGGCTGGCTGAGCACGGTGGACGACAGTCCGTCGGACCACATCCCGCTGCCCGCCACCAACCGCGGCTTCAGCATCTTCGTTCCTTCCTCGACCAACCTGCTGCTGGTCGGCCGTGTTCCCTGGACCAACGCCGCCCCGGTGGTCGTGCTGACCTCCGCCTACAACATCCTCTCGCTCAACATGCCGCGGCCGACCCGGGTCAGGGAATTGGGCGATGATCTCGGCCTTCGCACCAACATGGTGTGGGGTGCGAATGTGCTGCGTGCCGATGAACTGCGCATCCTCCAGCGCGGGTACGGTCCGTTTGCCCAACCCAAAGCCCGCATCTTCGTCAATACCACCGGCCAGTTCACCTTCGTGACCGGGGGCACCGGATCCGCCGAGAACTATATCATCGAGGCCGATGACGCCGTGATCATCCACGTCAAGAGCAACGCCGTCCCGTATGAACTCGACTTCAGCCCGAGCCAACTCTATCCGCCCCCGCAGGTTGAAATCACCAATGCCTTGCCCGCCGCCCCCACCGTGCAGGCTCTCGCCCCGATGAATGTATCCGGCTCGGGTGCCACCCTGCTCGGCACGGTGAATCCGAACCGTCTGGCCAGCACCGCCTACTTCCGCTACGGCACCACCACCAATTACGGTTCCGTCTCGGCGACGACCAACCTGCCCTCTACCAACATCGCCCTGTCCGTGTCGTTGCCGATTACGGGTCTTTCCCCCGGCACCCTGTACCACATCCAACTGGTCGCTTCGAACAGCGCCGGAATCAGCCGCTTCGGCACCCGCACCTTCATCACCACCTGTGCCAGCGTCACCATCACCAATACCGCCATGCCCAACGGTAGCCTGCTCGGCACCTACTCCAACCGCTTCGGAGCCAGTGGCGGTGCGTCACCCTATAGCTTCACCATCAGCGGCGGCAGCATCCCGTCCGGCCTCTCCCTCGGGGCGAACGGCGTTATCGCCGGAACCCCGTCCTCCGCCGGCGTCTTCTCGTTCCTGATCACCGCCACCGATTCGAACGGCTGCTTTAGTGCACCCGCCTCGTTCGATATCACCATCACCAACAACTGCACCGTGACCTCGTCCGTGATCAATGTGGCCTCCGTATCCGCCGGTACGTCCACGGCCGCCGTGACCGTCGCCTGGAACGACGGCGCCAACGAGGACGGCTACCAGATCTGGCGCAACACCGTGAACATCTCCGCGGGTGCCTCGTTGATCGGCTCTGCCGTCGCCAATGCCACGAACTACATCGATACCACCGCCATTCCCGGCACGGTCTATTATTACTGGATCAAGGGCACGAACTGCGCCGGTGCCAGCGCCTTTGGCACCGGTGATGCCGGTTACCGCCGCCTCGCCACCGTGACCGGATTGTCCGCGTCCGACGATGCCTTCCCGACCAAAGTCGCGTTGAGCTGGAATGATATTTCGTACGAAACCGGTTACGGCATCTGGCGCAGTACCAGCGCCTCGTATGGATCGGCCACCTACCTGGCCTCGGTCGCGGCCGACACCACCACCTACGATGACACCTCCGCCACCGCCGGCGTGACCTACTACTACTGGGTGCGCGGAACCAACAGTGCCAGCTCCAGCCTCTCGGAAGAAGGCTCGTCCGATGCCGGTTCCCGCAGCATCGCCGGCCTGCCCATCCTGTCCCTGCCGACCGTCTCGAACATCAGCGCCAACGCCGCCACCCTTGGCGCTCAGGTCGATTCATTTGCCGGCCCGCTCACCGGACGCGGCACCGTCTGGGGCGTAACGCCCGCCCCGACCGGCAATAGCCTCGCCGAAGGCGGCACCTCCTCCGGCGCCTACAGCCACGTCCGCAGCGGCCTCCCGGCTGGCACGCTGATCTATTACCGTGGCTGGGGCACCAACGCCGTCGGCATCGGCTATTCCAGCGATGGATCGTTCTGGACCGCCCCGACGAATCCTGTGCTGCTCGGCGCGACCAACCGCACTACCTCCGGCTTCACCGCCCAATGGACCGCCACCGGCGGCGCGACAAACTACTTGATCGATGTCTCGACCGCCACCACCTTTAATGTACACGCCGTCGGCTATAGCAACCGCCTTGCCGGGAACGTGACCTCGATCAGCGTCACCGGCCTGACCGCCGCCACCCCCTACTACTGGCGCATCCGCGCCCAAAACGCGGGTGGGCTTGGCAACTACTCGCTCACCAACCTCGCCTACACCGTGGCCGCCGAACCGACCATCCAGTCCTCCTCGTTGGTGTTCTCGAATATCAGCGCGACCAATATCACCGTGCAGTGGACCGCCGGCAACGGCAGTCAACGTGTGCTCGTCGGCCGCATGGGTAGTCCGATCAACCAGTTCCCCGCCGACGGCACGCCCTACAGCGGCACCAACCTGTTCGGTGCCGGTTCGGTCCTCGGCACCAACCACTATGTGCTTTCCGTCGGCACCACCAACCGGGTCATCGTGAAGGGGCTTGATACGAATACCACGTACTTCTTCCGGGCCTTCGAACTGAACGGATCGGGCGCCACCGTGAACTACATGACCAACAACGCAACGGGGAATCCGTTGGGGCAGGCGACCACGCCATGAACACCACCTTGACCCATCACGTTCGCCCCATGCTCTGCTGGGTTGCCGCGTTCCTGGTGCACACGGCCACGACGCGCGCACAGTCTGTCCCGCTGAATGCCGTATCGACCCAGGTTGTCATCGATGCCACTGGGGCCTACATGCCCAGCAGATCGTCGAATCTCGTCCACTTCCTGCGCCTCGCGCAGCCTCCCGTGGTGCACCCGCCCGCGGTCGACGGCTCGCCGCATCCGGACAACGAGGTGATCTTCTCGTTCCGAATCGGGGGCGGCGTCGCAACCAACGATCCCGCGCTCGATGGCCTGTTCAGCGCTCCCATCACGCCCCGCCCGGAAGAGGGCGATGTGGTCGTGGCCCGCGTGTACAATGCCCCCACGCTGGAAGCCGCGTCGTTCTACACGGACTCGCAACTCTTCACCGTGGCCGGTGCCCAATTCTTCTATCCGCGATTCCCCCCCGCCACCAATGCCTTTGACACCGCCGACGACGACGGCGACGGCGTCCACAATTCGTGGGAGAAGGCCCTCGGCGGCAATTCCTCCCTGTGGGACAGCGACGGCGACGGCCTGTCCGATCTCGAGGAATTCCGCGCCGGCACCGGTCTCGGCGATCCGTCGAGCTTCCTCTCCATGGATGCCATCCGTGGCGGGAATCCGTTGATGCACGTCACGTGGGATTCCGTATCCGGTAAAACCTACCAGATCCAATCCGCACTCGGATCACTCAACGATCCCGAGGTAACCTTCACCAATGTCGGTGGACCGGTGGTTGCCACCGGTTCCTTGTCCAGCATCGCATTCACCAACGGGGCCGTTGGCGAGGTCCAACAGTTCCGAATCCGGCTGTTGGATTAAGTGGAAATCTCACGGGCATTTAATGCTCAACCAACAGGGTCGCTTTATGCTACTCTGTAAGTAGTAGTCCGTGTTCGGTTCGGGGAATCACGTCAGGAGTCGTAGTATGAAGCATCTCGTCTTGTTCGCCACCTTGCTCGCCACGCTCACCAATCTGTCCGCCCGCGGTCAGTCGGTGGTCATCAATGAATTCCGTAACGCCACCCCGGATGTGGTTGAATTGCTGGTCATTGAGAACAACCTCGATATGCGGGGCATGATCCTGAAGGATTATTCGAGCAGCGGCGCCAACGATAACGGCGGCGGATATACGTTCTCCACCAACGCACTGTGGTCGAGCCTGCCCGCCGGAACCTTGATTGTCCTGCGGCGTGAACTATCTGCTACGGATATCACCGTGGGCGGTTCCGATTTCAACCTGGATGTAGGGGTGAGCAATACCACCTATTTTACCGTAGAATCCGGAACCTTTGATATCGCTGCCCAGGAAATTTTGATGATTAAAGCGGCGGGTTCCGGGAAAGCGGGTTCTACCGGCGTCATCCATGCGTTTGCCTCGGGCAATGCCAAGACCAATGTGAACTTCACCGGGGTGGCTTCCGCCAAACTCGCCACCGCCTCCGGAGACAGCGGTGCCAACGAATCAGCCGAGGCCGGCAACACGACGCAGGCCCTCTCCGACTTTGATGGCACCGATGCGACCGGAGACGGTGCGACCGGTTCCATCGGCACCTGGAACAACGCCAACAACCAAGCCTATATCCTAACCCTGCGCGGCGGGGGAGGGGGGCCCGCCACCAACGTACAATTCACCGCCAGCTCTGCTGCCATCGGTGAAGCCGGCAACTCCTTTACCGTGACCGTCGTGAAGACCATCGCTGACGGCAATGTCAGCGCCCAGATCACACTCGGCGGCACCGCCACCCTCACCACCGACTACACCATCAGCACCACCAACATTACCCTGAACGGCGCGACGACCTCGGCCACCGTGATCGTGTCGATCGTCGATGACGGCGATACCGAGAACAACGAAACGGTGGTCCTGAACCTGGCCAATGTCACGGGCGGCACGCTGGGTACTCCGGGCGCCTTTACGCTTACGATCAACGATAACGATGCGCTTCCTCCCCCTTCTGGTTCTCCTTGGATCAATGAAATGGACTACGACAGTCCGGGTACCGACACCAATGAATGGGTGGAAATTGCCGGTCCGGCCGGATTGAGCCTGAATGATTACGAACTGGTGTTCGTCAACAACGGTCAGACCACCGGATACAATTCATTCGATCTCGGCCCGGCCAATTGGACCTTCTCCGACGAGGGGAATGGCTATGGTTTCTTCGTGATTGGTCGGGTAAATCCCTTGGAAGGAACGGCCGACTTTTCGCCGGCGACCTGGACGCAGGATGAAATCCAGAACGGACCCGGCGACTCGATCGTGCTTCGGCAAAAGACGGGCCCGGTCAATGTTCACACGCTCGATTATGAAGGCAACAATGCCATCCTTGCCGATGATCAGATTACCACGGCCAGCGATGACAACGCCAGCGCCCTGACCTCAATCTACCTCACCGGCGGCCCCGGATCCGGATTCGCCGACTTCGGCTGGACCAACATTATCGGCAACGCCACGCCCGGTACCATCAACAACGCCCAGACCCTGACCCCGACCGCGGTGACCACCAACCTGAAGTTCTCCGCCGCCTCGGCTACCGTAGGCGAAGCCAGCGGCACCTACCTGGTGACCATTGTGAAGACCGCCCCCGACGGTAACCTGACCGCGCAGCTCGCCCTCGGTGGTACCGCGACCCTGGGCGGAGGCAACGACTATACCATCGACGCCACCAACGTGACCCTGAACGGCGCGACGACGTCGGCCACCGTGACCATCACCATCAACGACGATGCCGTGATCGAATTAGCTGAGACGGTCATTCTGACCCTGACCAATGCCGTCGGTGGCGGGCTGACCGCTCCTTCGGTATTCACGCTCACCATCACCGACAACGATGCTCTCCCACTCAATCCGCTCCCCACGAACGTCATTCTGCATCAGCGGTTCGAGGTGGGTGATCCATGGTCGATTACCGACGGATCGTCGCTCGTCTCCGCCACAGATGGCGCCACCGACTTCCCCCCGCTGCAACGTATTCAACAGGGTGTCCAGTCTTGGCAGGTCAACAATGCCAGCGTAACCCTTGCCCTGGAGCAGGTGTCCATCGCTGGATTCACCAACCGTGCGATCAAGGCGCGACTTTCCTCGACCGCGGGCACCGCCGTTAACGGGGCGGACAGTGGCGATCTGGTTCGATTCTATGTCGCCGTTGATGGCGAGGCTTTCGATAGCGGTTCCAGTCCCGATTTCGGGCTGAGTGGCAACTTGAATGCACGTTGGGGTTATTGGGCGACCGGAGTGGTTGATGTAATCGCCGGCACCACCAACAGCTTTAGCCCTGCTGTCGGCGGCCAATCCACCAACAACATCTCCACCGTGTTTATCCGTCTGCCCGATGCCGCGACGTCAGTGGCCCTGCGGGTGTGGGCGCGGAACGACTCGGTTGACGAGATTTGGAACCTCGACAACATTGAGATCGTTGGCGAGGCGGGTGTTCCGCCCGCCGGTGTTCCGCCGGTGTTGTCGGCGATCGGCAACAAGACCACGCTGACCAACGCCCTCTTGACCTTTGCGGTTAGCGCCACCGCTACCGACGGTGATCCGGTGGTCATGACCGTGAGCAACGCTCCCGGCGGCTCGACTTTCGGCACCACCAATACCGCCGGCACTTTCACTTGGGCAGCGCCGGGTCCGGCCGGTGTCTACACCGTGACCTTCTATGCCGCCGATGACGACGGTGCCGACAGCGAGACCATCACCATCACCGTTACCAACACCCCGGCCGGCCCCGGCGGGGGTGGCATGCAGCTGAACCTGTGGTTCAACGAATTGCACTACGACAACGTCGGCGGCGATACCAACGAAGGATTCGAGATCGCCGGTCCGGCCGGTACCGACCTGTCGGGTTATACCGTATTCCTCTACGACGGCACCACACTCACCACCTACAGCAATATTCCGCTGAGTGGTGTGATTCCCAATCAGTCCAACGGGTATGGTGTCATCTGGGTTGAAGCCGCCTACAACGCGGCCGGTTCCCTGCAGAATGGAACCAACGATGCCCTCGCCCTGGTGTACCAGAGCACCGGCGTGATTCAGTTCATTGGGTATGAAGGGTCCACGACCCCCGTCAATGGCCCGGCCGCCGGTATCCCCTCCATCAACATCGGAGCCCAAAGCTCCACGGCGATCGGCATCACCCTGTCCCTGTGCGGCACCGGCACCAACTATGCGGAAATGGTTGCGACCGGCGGCTGGCAGACCAACACCCAGTCGCGCGGTGCCTTCAGCCCGTGCCAGGTGATCCCCGCCCCGGCCGGCGGTGGCAACGATGACGACGGCGACCTCATTCCGAACGATTGGGAAATCCAGTACTTCGGCTCGGCCACCGGCGCTACCGCCACGGTCGATACCGACGGCGACGGCTTCATCAACCTCGATGAATACATTGCCGGGACTATCCCCAACAACAGCAACTCGTTCTTCGAGGTCAACAACCTCACCCCGAGCGGCAGCATCCGCGTACTGGAATTCGCCACCGTAACCGGCCGCCTGTACCAGGTGCTCTACACGACCAACCTGATCACGCAGACCTGGACGGATCGTACCAACGGGATCATTGGAACCGGCGGATTCTACACCCTCGGCGAAACCAACGAAGGCAACCGGATCTACCAGATCCGCACCCGCCTCAACCTCCCCTGATCCAGGCAACAACCCCGTCAACCCAAGGGCCGCGTCCATCCGACGCGGCCCTTTTTCTTTCACCCCTCCCTAAAGGGGTCAGCCCTCACTATTTACACTTCGCGACCAGGTTCGATACGTACGTCCAGGATCCCATCGCCACGTGGGAAGCGATCCAGGCCAGCGTAACCGTTGTCTCTTGTCGCAATCGCTTGGCGATCGCCACCTTGATCGGGTCGCCTTTCCGCAAGCGGACCAGGTCCTTCCGCGTACATCCATGACGTGACAACTCTTCGTCCATGATGCGTTGTGCCTTGTCGTGGGTGCACTCGCGGCGCTCTGCCCCTGGATGGTTTTTCCGTGTAAGCGCCTCCCGTTGGTGCAGGAGGTCGCGCTTCATGGCATCATCGCCGAAAAACCAGCCCCGGCGTAATCCGGACCACGCCTCGTCGTCATGGTCATCGCGTCTGTTTTCCAGATGAACGGCATACGCCTTCCGGCCACGCCCATCATCAGCAATCCCGAATTCCCCGAAAAGGCGATCGACGCATAACCACGACAAACGCTTGGACGGGGGCTTGATGTAGTCGGGAAGGCTGCTCCAGGGATACGATGCGAGCGCTTGTTTTTTCCCGAGCAGATGAGCCCGTGCCGGGTTGAGGTGGACATAGTCGCAGACGGTCTTGAAGTAACCCGGCGTGGCATGGTCCACGATGATGGCTTTGTAGCGACCACCAAACAGATGTCCCGATACCCGATGCCGTCGATTGAAACGGATGGTGTATGTGCCGAGTAACCATTTCATGCCGGCTACGAGATTCGCGTCGGGTGTTTCCACCACGATATGGAAATGATTGTTCATCAGGCAGTAGGCATGCACCCGCCAGTTGGTCTTCTCGCAGGTTTCTCCCATGGTCTCGAGGAACAACTCCCGGTCGGACCGGTCGTGAAAAATGGGTTCGCGCCGGTCTCCACGACTAAGTACATGGTAGATCGCGCCTTCGTATTCCAGGCGTAAGGGTCTTGGCATAATCGGATCATTTCCTTTTGGTAAAAGTGTAAATAGTGAGGGCTGACCCCTTTTGGGGGTTGGGGGGTGGGGAGCGGTGGTGGCGCGTCAGGGCGTGCGCGGAGGGGTTTGGTCGGCTAGGAAGCGTTCGGCGATGGTGCGGTTGATGGCACGCGCGCGATCGAAGGCGGTGGTGGCGTCGTGTTCGCGTTCGGTTGCCTGGTAGGCCTTGCCGAGCCACAACCAGCCGATGGGGTTTCCCGGGATAAGCCGCGTGACGTGTTGCAGGGTGGATACGGCCATGGCTGTTTCACCCGTCTGGAGTTCCGCGATGCCCCGGTTGACCCAGGCGCCAACGTACCGCGGCGATCCGCGGGTGAGCAGGTTGTTCAAGGGCAGGGCGTTCTCGAACCGTCCGAGCGCCTGGTACACCGCGGCCGCGCCAATCAGCCGGGATGGATTGGGCGGACGCACGAAACGGTTGTCCACATGGCGTTCGTACCGTTCACGCGCCTCGTCGATGAGTTGCAATCCACGACGACGCCCGACGGCGTCTTCCATCAACTCCCGGTTGGCCGAGGTCGTCCGGACAATCAGCATGGATGTCCCATCGTAGTATGCCATCGCCCATTGCTCGCCTTGCAGGAGGCGGAATGCAGCCGCTCCGGCCCCGGTCCAGGATCCCGGAATCAGCAAGGCATCCGGATCGTAGGTCTCGATCAGTTTCCTCCAGGACTCCTCATGCCCGACCAAGCCCCGCGACAGCACGTCGAAAAAGGCCGTGCCGTACAATGCCCCACGCGGGTCGGTAAAAACACGCACGCCCGGCATCCGCCACAAGAGGTAGCCGCCGTCGTGGGCCAGGTTGATCAACCGCCCCGGTTTACGGTCAAGCTTCAGAAGGACCTCGGTCGCCGCGACCGGAAAAGCGTCGGTGTTTACTTTCCAGCCGAAGGCCGAGGCGCTGCCGGAGGCAATGTAGGAACGGTTGGTGATGATCGACCACCCGGAAAGGCCGATGGCAACGGCCAAAACCGGGACACC